>JAJKJG010000067.1 GCA_021154065.1 Methylobacterium sp. | reverse complement strand
GCGACGAGGAGGGTCCGGCCGTCAACGGCACCGTGAAGCTGCTCGATTGGGCAAAAGCGAGGGGCGAGCGCTTCGACCATTGCATCCTCGGCGAGCCGACGAACCCCGAGGCGCTCGGCGACATGATCAAGATCGGACGGCGCGGCTCGCTCACCGGCCGTCTCGTCGTGCACGGCAAGCAGGGCCATGTCGCCTATCCGCAGCTTGCCGAGAACCCGATCGCCGGGATGGTCCGGCTCGTCTCGGCGTTGAAGGCCGAACCCCTCGACCGCGGCACCGCGCATTTCGACGCCACGAACCTCGAGTTCACGACACTCGACGTCGGCAATCCGGCTTCGAACGTCATTCCGATGGAGGCGCGGGCGACCTTCAACATCCGCTTCAACGACCGCTGGTCGCCCGACAGCCTCGAGGCGGAGCTTCGCGCCCGGCTGCACGCGGCGGCCGGCAACGCGGTGCGCTACACGGCGAGCTTCGATCCGACGAACGCCGTTGCTTTCATGACCGCGCCCGACAGCTTCGGCTTCCTGATCGAGGCGATCGAGGCCGTGACCGGCCGCCGCCCGGCGCTCTCGACGACCGGCGGCACCTCGGATGCACGCTTCATCAAGAATCACGGCCCGGTGGTGGAGTTCGGGCTCGTCGGCCAGACCATGCATCAGGTCGACGAGCGGGTCGCGGTCGCCGACCTCGACCGGCTGGCGGCGATCTACCGGAACGCTCTCGAGCGCTACTTTTCACCGGGATGTGTTCCAGAAACAGCTTGACGGCGTCTACGACTAAAGTCGAAGATCGTGCCGCCTGGAACGAAACGGCTCCTGTTCGGGTTTTCCGGCCAACTCGCTCCGCGCCGACGAATTGCCTGAGGGTCGCACCATGATCGTGACGGCCGACGATGTGACGCGTTCCCTGCGCGGGACCGCCGCGCTCCTCAACCGCCGCTCCGACGGCCTGCGCTCGTTCGACTTCAGCGAGGCTGGGTTCTGGCACTCCTTCGGCGCCATCGTCCTGACGCTCCCGGCCTTCGTCGTCACCCTGGCGCTCGAGCGGCGCACGCTTGGGCTCGCGCTGCCCGGACGCTCGCTTGTCGACGACAACGGTCTCCTTGCCCTCGTCGCGCTGGCGCACGTCGCCGCCTTCCTGGCGCTGCCGGTCGCGATGGTCTGGATCGTCCGCCGGCTTGAATTGCAGCGGCGCTACGTCCCGTTCGTCATCGTGACCAACTGGATCAGCGTCGTCGGGCTGACGGTGCTCTCGGTACCGGAGCTTCTGCTGCTGCTCGGATGGGCGACGCCCAGTCTCTCGATGCTGTTCGCGATCGGCTTCGGCGCGGTGATGATCCGGCTGCAGTGGTTTGCCACCAAGGTGACGCTCGGGATCTCGGGCGCGGTCGCGGGTGCGATCGTCGCGCTCGGGCTCGTCCTCGACCTTTCGATCGCGGCGGCGCTGCAGGCGTTCGCGGCCTGAAGCATCAGTAGTCGACGCCGACGAGATAGAGTCCCGACGCCGGCGCCATCGGCCCGCAGCGGGCGCGGTCGCGCGCCTCGAGGGCTTCGCGCACCTCGTCTGCGGTCCAGCGCCGGGCGCCGGCGAGCATGAGCGTGCCGACGATCGAGCGCACCTGGTGGTGCAGGAAGGAGCGCGCCGCCGCCGCGACGCGGATCTCGTCGCCGGCCCGCGTCACGTCGAGCCGGTCGAGGGTGCGGATCGGGCTTTTGGCCTGGCATTCGGAGGCCCGGAAGGTCGTGAAGTCGTGGCGCCCGACGAGCATCGCGGCGGCCTCCTGCATCGCCGTCTCGTCGAGCCTCCAGGGCACCTGCCAGACGCGGTTCGCGTCGAGCGCCGGCGGCGAGCGGCGGTTGAGGATGCGGTAGAGATAATGCCGCTTCCGCGCCGACATGCGGGCGCTGAAGCCGTCGGGCACGATCTCGGCCGACAGGATGGCGACCGGCTCGGCCCGCAGATGCGCGTTCGTCGCGTCCCGGACGGTGTCGGTGCGCCAATCTCTCGCGAGATCGAGATGCGCCACCTGGTGGGTCGCGTGAACGCCGGCGTCGGTCCGCCCGGCGCAATGAACCCGCACCGCCTCGCCGGCGAAGCGCTCGACCGCCTCCTCGACGGCCTGCTGCACCGAACGGCCGTTGAGCTGCCGCTGCCAGCCCGCAAACGGCGTGCCGTCATATTCGATGACGAGCTTGTAGCGGGGCATGCTCAGGCGAGCCGGATGCCGGGGTGAAGCCGCGCGCCGCGCAGGAACTCCTCCGCCGCCACGACGCCGCGTCCGGCGCGCTGGACCTGACGCAGGCGCACCGCCCCTTCTTGGCACGCGACCGTGCCGGCGGCGTCGAGGAGCAGGCCCGGCGCGCCGCTGCCGTCGGCAGGCGCCGCGCGCAGCACCTTGACCCGTTCTCCGCCCCGGCCGAGGTCGGCCATGAAGAAGGCGCCCGGAAACGGCGCCAGGCCGCGGATGCGGTCGTGCACGGCCGGTGCCGGCTTCGCCCAGTCGATGCGCGCCTCCTCGTTCGTGATCTTGCGGGCATAGGTGACGCCGTCCTCGCCCTGCGGCGTGAACGTCAAGGCGCCGCGGGCAAGCGCCGCGAGCGCCCGCCCCATGAGGTCCGCTCCGAGCCGGGCGAGGGCGTCGTGCAGCTCGCCCGCCGTCATCTCCGGACCGATCGGAACCCGCTCGACCATGGCCACAGGGCCGGTGTCGAGGCCTTCCTCCATCTTCATCACCGCGACCCCGGTCTCGGCGTCGCCGGCCATGATGGCCCGCTGGATCGGCGCCGCGCCGCGCCAGCGCGGCAGGAGCGAGGCGTGGAGGTTGAGGCAGCCGAGCCGCGGCGCCTCGAGGATCGCCCTCGGCAGGAGCATGCCGTAGGCGACGACGACGGCGACGTCGGCGCGATGGCCGCGGAAGGTCTCGGCCGCGTCCTCGGCGCGCAGCGACTTTGGCGTCAGCACCGGAATTCCGAAGCGCTCCGCCATGCCCTGCACCGGCGAGGGGCGCAGCGCCATGCCGCGCCCGGCCGCCGCCGGCGCGCGAGTGTAGACCGCCGCGACCTCGTGTCCCTGGCCGACGATCGCGGCGAGCGTCGGGACGGCGAAGTCCGGCGTGCCCATGAAGACGACGCGCATGATGACCGCCTCTCGTCGCCCGGCCCGGCACACGGCTCAGCCGTCGGCGTCGGCCTGCTCGCGCTTTGCCGCCTTGGCGAATTTCTTCGTCACCCGCTCGCGCTTCAACCGTGACAGGTGGTCGATGAAGAGCACGCCGTCGAGGTGGTCGAGCTCGTGCTGGACGACGGTCGCGAGGAGCCCCTCGGCCTCGACCTCGACCGTCTTGCCGTCGAGATCGGTGTAGCGGAACTTCACCTGAGTTGGGCGCTCCACCGCCTCGTAATATTCCGGGATCGAGAGGCAGCCCTCCTCGTAGGTGCTCTTCTCCTCGGAGGCCCAGGTGATCTCCGGGTTGACCAGCACCACCGGCCGGCGCTCCTCCTCGGCCTTCTTCGAGGTGTCCATGACGACGAGCCGCTTCGGCACGCCGATTTGGATCGCGGCGAGGCCGACCCCGGGGGCGTCGTACATCGTGTCGAGCATGTCGGCGGCGAGCCGGCGCAGCTCCGGCGTGATCTTGTCCACAGGCTCGGATTTGAGGCGCAGGCGCGGGTCGGGGAGGATGACAAGGGGACGAACGGGCATGGCGGCGAGATAGGGGCTCGCCGGAGGCCGGTCAAATCGTTCATCCTTCGTTCGTAGCGTCCACCGATTCGCCGGAGCCTTGCGTCGTCCATGAACGAGATCGCCTTCCAGCTCGGCGCCCGCCCGGTCCTCTGGGGCGAAGCCACGGCCGCCTTCGCGGCGGCAGCCCTCGTGCTGCTCCTCGCGATGGCATGGTCGCTCCGCCGCTCGCGCCGCGAGCGGGTCGCGGAAGCGGCGGCCGCGGCCGAGCGCGCCCGCGAGATGGACGACAAGGTCGCCGAGCTCGTGCGTAGCCAGTCCGAGATCACCGGTCGGCTGCAGACCGTCGCCGAGGTGTTCGGCTCGCGCCAGAGCGATTTCGCGCGGCTGATCTCCGAGCGGCTCGAGGGCCTGCAGCACCGGGTCGGGCAGGGGCTCGAGGCCTCGACCCGGCACCAGGGCGAGCATCTGACGAAGCTCAACGAGCGCCTCGCGGTGATCGACGCGGCGCAGAAGAACCTCACCGACCTCACCGGCGAGGTCGTCGGCCTCAAGGACATCCTCGCCAACAAGCAGGCGCGCGGCGCCTACGGCCAGGGCCGGATGGAGGCGATCATCCGCGACGGGCTGCCCGGCGGCGCCTACGAGTTCCAGGCGACGCTCTCGAACCGCACCCGGCCGGACTGCCTCGTGCGCCTGCCCGGCGACGAGCGCGGCCTCGTCGTCGACGCCAAGTTCCCGCTCGAATGCTTCACCCAATTCCGCGCCGCGACGTCGGACGAGGCGCGCCAGAAGGCCGGGCAGCGGGTGCGGGCCGACATCGGCGTCCACGTCCGCAGCCTTGCCGAGAAGTATCTCATCCCGGGCGAGACGCAGGACATGGCGCTGATGTTCGTGCCGGCCGAATCGGTCTACGCGGATCTCGCCGAGCATTTCGACGACGTCGTCCAGAAGGCCCACCGGGCCCGCATCGTCATCGTCTCGCCCTCGCTCTTGGCGCTGGCGATCCAGGTCCTGCAGGCGCTCGTGCGCGACGCCCGCATCCGCGACGAGGCGCGGGTGATCCAGACCGAGGTCCAGAAGCTCCTCGCCGACGTCGGCCGGTTGAGCGAGCGGGTGGGCAAGCTCGACAGCCATTTCCGCCAGGCCCAGGACGATGTCGCCCAGATCCGCACCTCGGCCGAGAAGATCGTCAAGCGCGGCCAGAACATCGAGGCGCTGGAGTTCGACGACCCGCCGTCAAAGCCCGAGCTCGTCGCAAAGCCGCGCCTCGCGGCGGCCGAATAGCCGTTCACCTTTCCGGGCCGGAGAGGCCCGGTCGGCGCCACGCGCCGACCCGGCACGGGCTTGAACGGAAGAGCGAGAACCGCGACTGTGAGCCTAGCCGCCGCGGCGTCCGGATCGCGCCATTCGAGCCTACCGAGGGTCTCACATGAGTTACGCCACGGCGAAAATCGTCGATGCCGAATCGATCCCTGTCATCGACATCGGGGAGCTGCATGGCGGAGCGCCCGCAGGCCTCAAGGCGGTCGCCGACGAGTTGGCGCGAGCGGCGTCGACCGTCAGCTTCTTCTACATCAAGAACCACGGCGTGCCGCAATCGCTGATCGACGACGTGTTTGCGACGGCGAGGGCGTTCTATTCTCAGCCTCTTGCGATCAAGAACGAGGTGAGGATCAACCCGACCCATCGCGGCTTCCTGCGGGCCGGGGAAGCAAAGATGTCCGACGAGGCGAGGCCCGACCTGAAGGAAAGCTTCGTCTGGGGTCTGGACGTGGACGACACCGATCCGGATTACCGCAGCGGCCGTCCGCTGGCGGGGCCGAATCAGTGGCCCGCCGGGCTGCCGCGGATGCGCGCGACCTTCATGCGCTACTTTGACGAGTGCAATGGGCTGGGAAAGCTGCTGCTGCGGGCGTTTGCGGCAAGTCTCGACATCGAGCCGGACTATTTCATCAGAGCCTTCGAAAAGCCGATCACCCGCTGCTCGGTCATCTATTATCCGCCCCAGCCGCCGGCGATGGGAGCGGAGCAGTTCGGAGTGGCGCCGCACTCCGATTTCGGCACGCTGACGCTGCTTTACCAGGACAACGTCGGCGGGCTTCAGGTCAAGGACGCCAACGGCGACTGGGTCACCGCGCACCCCATCGCCGGCACGTACGTGGTCAACGTCGGCGACCTCCTGGCGCGCTGGACGAACAATCGCTTTGCCTCGACCGAGCATCGCGTGATCAACAGCTCCGGCCGGGAGCGGCTCTCCTGCGCGGCTTTCGTGGACCCTGATTTCGATACGGTGATCGCGCCTGTCGTGAAGGCAGGCGAAAGCGCGCAATTCGAGCCGACCACCGCGGGAGAGTATCTGGTCCAGCGATTTGGAAAGGCATTCGCCTACCGAAGCAAGACTCCATGAGCGGTGCGAGCGCGACCGGCTCGCGAGATTGCTCACGCGTCCGGCCTAACGCTTCCACGGCCGGCCAGACTCTTCGCACTTTCGGAGCATTCCTCCAGGCGGCGCTCGTCCTCGCACTCGTCGCATGGCTCGTCTGGCGCGGCGCCGAGGCGATGCAGTACCGCTGGCAATGGGAGCGCGTGCCGCGCTACCTCGTCCGTGTGGTCGATGGCGGGTGGGTCTGGGGGCCGCTGATGCGCGGCCTTGGGACGACCGTGCAGATTTGCGCTCTCGCCGGCCTGTTGACCTTGGTCATCGGGATCGGCACCGCGGCCATGCGGCTGTCGCGCTCGTTCGCGGCCCGAACGCTCGCCCGCGGTTATCTCGAGCTCATCCGCAACACCCCGCTGTTGGTGCAGCTCTTTCTCTTCTACTTCGTGATCGCCCCGATCGTCGGCGTCGATCGCTTTTGGGCGGGCGTGTTGTGCATCTCGTTCTTTGAAGGCTCCTTCGCAAGCGAGATCATTCGCGGCGGGCTCTTGGCCGTCCCCCGCGGGCAATACGAGGCGGCGGCGGCAATCGGCCTTGACGGTCTCGACCGCTATAGGGACGTGATCATCCCGCAGGCCGTCGGCCTCATCCTGCCGCCGCTGACCGGCGTGCTGATCTCCCTGATCAAGCACTCCGCCATCCTGACCGTGATCGCCGTCGCCGAGCTCACCACCGCGGGGCAGAATATCATCGCCGACACATTCATGGCCTTCGAGATTTGGTTTACCGTCGCCGGGATCTATCTGGCTCTGACGGTGAGTTTGTCGTTTGCTGCCGGTTTCGTCGAAGCTCGATTCAACCGCGGCCGATAGGCCGGCGGCAACAGGGGAGGGGCACGTGGTTCGGTCGATCACCAGGTGGCTTTCGGCGATCGTGTTCGTGCTTGGGGCCGCAGCGGCGGCCGCTGCACAGGACGGGCTCATCGATACGATCAAGAAACGAGGCACGCTTGTCGTCGGCAACGCCACCTTCGTGCCCTGGGCCATGCGGTCGAAGAGCGGCGAGCTCATCGGATTCGAGATCGACGTGGCAAAGAAGGTCGCCGAGGATCTCGGCGTCAAGGTCGACTTCCAGCCGACCGCCTGGAGCGGCATCATCCCGGCTCTCCTCGCCGGCAAGTTCGACGTCATCATCGGCGGCATGTCGATCACGCCCGAACGCGCGCAGACGGTGGACTTCACCATTCCCTATTCCACATCCGGCCAGGCGATCGTTGCCAACAAGGCCCTCGCCGGGAGCTTCAAGCGGCTCGAGGATTTCGATGCCGCGAACGTCAACATCACCTGCCGGCGCGGCACCCTGTCATGCCAGACCGTGCAGAACCGGTTTCCGAAGGCGCAGATGCGCGCCTTCGAGGATGACGCGCAGGCGACGCAAGAGCTTCTCAACGGCAATGCTCATGCCTTCATTTCCAGTGCACCGCGGCCGCGATTCGTCGCGCTCGACAACCCGGACAAGGCGTTCATGCCGACGGACGAGTTCCTCGTGCTCCAGCAGGAGGGGTTCGCGATGCGCAAGGGCGATCCGAAAGCGGCGGAGTTTTTCAACGCCTGGATCAAGAGCAACACCGAGAACGGGTGGCTGAAAGCCCGCCATGACTTCTGGTTCACCAATCGGAGCTGGGCCGAGCAGGTGACGAACTGACAGCCGCGGAAAGTGACCCTTCCGCGATCGGGCAGGCACGACGGCGAGCCGCCCGCGCGACCGCGCCGGCTGCCGCCGGCCCGGCCCGCGCGAGCACGACTTACGCCCGTCGACGCCGCTCTGTTCGGGCTCGTCGCGCTGGCGCTCGCCTATGCGGCCTACCGGGTGGACGACGTGCTCGCCTACCGCTGGAATTGGGGCCAGGCGTTCAACTTCGTCATCCGCTACGACGCCGCGACCGGGAGCTGGGTGCCGAACCTGCTGCTTCAGGGCGCCGCCATGACGCTGCGCCTCGCGCTGTGGGGGACCGTTCTGGCGACGCTGATCGGCGTCGTCATGGGATTGGCGCGCACCAGCACCAACCTGACGCTGCAGCTCCTGAGCCGGGCTTACGTCGAGCTCATCCGCAACATCCCGCCGGTCGTCTTCATCTTCATTTTCTACTTCTTCATCTCGAGCCAGCTCTTCCCGGCCATCGGCGTCGATCGGCTTCGTCCCGACTCGCCGATCCTCGCCAATCCCGTCGCTCTCGTCCTCTTCGGGCCACCGAACCTGTTCGCCAACTTCCTCTCGGGAGTCGTTTGCCTTGCCATCTTCGAGGCCGCTTACGTGACCGAAATCGTCCGCTCCGGCATCCAGTCGGTCGAGAAGGGGCAATGGGAGGCGGCCCGCGCGATCGGCCTTTCGCACACGCGGGTGATCGCCGACGTGGTTCTGCCGCAGGCCTTGCGCCGGATCCTGCCGCCGCTCGGCGGGCAGTTCATCAGCCTCGTCAAGGACTCGGCGATGGTGTCGTTGATCTCGGTCCAGGAACTGACGTTCCTGTCGAACGAGGTCGCCTCGACGACCCGGCGAACCTTCGAAACGTGGATCATCGCCGCGACATTCTATTTCGCCATGTGTCTCGTCTTCTCGCTCCTGTTCGATCATCTGGAGCGCCGCGCGAGGCTGGTGCCGCGTTGATCGGAACCGTCGGCCAGGACGCCGCGCCCATCCTGGTGATGCGGGACGTCTGCAAATGGTATGCGGAGTTCTGCGCTTTGTACGCAGTTGATCTCGAAGTGCTGCCCGGCGAGAGGGTCGTTGTTTGCGGTCCTTCCGGATCGGGCAAGTCGACGCTGATCCGGTGCGTGAACGGCCTGGAGACGCACGAGCGCGGCAGCATCATCCTCGAGGGGCGGGAGGTGGACGGCGACCCGAAAAAGATTACGGCCGTGCGCCGCAGGGTCGGGATGGTGTTCCAGCAGTTCAATCTCTTCCCGCACTTGACCGTGCTCCAGAACTGCGTCCTCGGACCGGTCCGCAACCATGGCATTCCCCGCAAGGAGGCGGAGAACCTCGCCATGAGCGTGCTCGAGCGGGTGCACATCGCGGAGCAGGCGACGAAGTATCCAAGCCAGCTCTCGGGCGGGCAGCAGCAGAGGGTTGCGATCGCCCGCGCGCTGTGCATGAAGCCGACGCTCATGCTCTTCGACGAACCGACCTCCGCGCTCGACCCGGAGATGATCACCGAGGTCCTCGATGTGATCGTCGAGCTGGCCGATCAGGGAATGACGATGATCTGCGTCACGCACGAGATGGGCTTTGCGCGCCGGGTTGCCGACCGCATCGTCTTCATGGACGCCGGCGAGATCGTCGAGATTGCGTCGCCGGAGGAATTCTTCCGTGCCCCGCAATCCGATCGCGCCAAGGCTTTTCTGCGCCCGATCCTGTCGCACTGAGGGCCCGTTCCGCGGGGGGAACCAGCATGCCGATCGACATGCATTCGCATTATTATAGCGGGCTCGTCGAAGACCTCAGGAAGCGCACCCGCCGGCCCTACGTTGCCGCCGATGAGCTCGGACGGGATGTCCTGCACGCGATGACGGCGAGCACCGTCATCTCGGAGGGCTACGCGGACCTTGGCGCGCGGCTGGCCTACCTCGATGCCGCCGGTATCCGGACGCAACTGATGACATTCCCGGGCGCGCTCGGCGTCGATGCCGAGGACGCCGATCAGGTTGCGACCCCGATCCGCGCGTTCAACGATCGCCTCGCCGACCTGTGCCGGACGTCGGGAGGACGTTTCGTCGGGCTTGCGGGGCTGCCGCTTGGCGACGTTGCACGCGCGGCGGCCGAGCTGACGCGCGTCCGCCGGGACCGAGGCTTGCTCGGCGCCATTCTGCCGGGCGGCTTCTTCTCGCAGATCGAGCGGGCCGAGGCGCTTCGCCCGGTCTTTCGAGCAGCGAACGAGCTCGGCGGACTGCTGATGGTGCACCCGGGGCTCGCGCCCGGCGAGGCGCCGCCGACGCCATTCCGCGACACGAGCGTCTATCGAGCCTCGGGCCTGGAGCTGCAGGCCTCGATCTCTCACATGGCCTTGACCTTGCTCTTCTCGGGCCTGCTCGACGAGTTCCCGGACGTCGATGTCCAGGTCGTCAACCTCGGCGGCACGCTGCCGTTCGTGCTCGAGCGCCTTCAAGCCATCGCCACGTCTCGCGGGCTCGGAAGATTCCCGGCCGAAAGGCTTCGCCGCCTGCACTATGACTGCGCCTCTCTCGGGCCGAGGGCTCTCGAGCTCGCCGTGAAAGTCGTCGGAGCGGATCGGATCATGCTCGGCACCGACTACCCCATCTTCCAGCCTAACCCGATCGTCGACACCCTTTCCTTGGCCGAGCTGTCGGATGAGGACCGGGCGCTGATCGCTCACGGCACGGCAAGCGAGCTTATCTCCCGCCTGTCTTAGGGTTGCCGCCGCAGCAGGTCCGCCGAGCTGGAATGGGGGTTTGTAGGATTGAATCCCGGATTCTTAAGCCTGCCCGCAGATGGTCTCTTTTGCGCCGCGCGAGAAGGATTTTGCGCCGTCCGGCGACGCGGCTAGTGTGGGACCGTCACCGCGCGGGTCCGCCCATGTCCATCTTGTACTATTTCCGCTCGTCCTCCGGCTCCGGCCTGCACGCCTTCGCCGGCGACCGCTCCGGCGCCAGGCTGCCGCCGGAGGATGGCCCCTGGCGCTTCGTGCGCGAGGTCGATCCGGCGACGGGCTGGACCGCGGCCGCCGAGATCGACGCCGTCCGCGCCGGCATCCACGCCAACGGCTTCTTCCTCGCTGACACGCCCGGCGACATCGCCTTCGACGAGCCGCCGGTGCGGCCCGGCGATTGACCGGGCGCGCGCCTTCGCTCGCGTCCCCGATCGCGTTATCATGTCGCCATGACGCGCACCGACGCCATCTCTCAGCTGCTGCGCCACGCCGACGCCATCAAGGCGATGGGCGCGACGTCGCTCTATCTGTTCGGGTCGACGGCCCGGAACGAGGCCGCTGCCGACAGCGACCTCGACCTCTTCATGGACTACGACCCGGACAGCGGCTTTTCGCTCATCGAGCTGGTCGGGATAAAGCTCTTTCTTGAGGAGAAGCTTGGGATCGAGGCTGACGTGACGACGCGCGGCGGGCTTCACCCGATGCTGAAGGACAAGATCGAGCGCTCGGCCGTGCGGATCTTCTGATGCTTGATGTCGAAGTTGCCTTGGCCGACATCCTCCGCGAGCTTGATGGCATCGCAGGCGCTGCCTTTGCGAAATCGCTCGAGGATTATCGCCGCGAGTGGCTGCTGAAGCGGGGCATCGAACGCGGTATCGAGATCATTTCGGAAGCCTCGCGCCGCATCCCGGCCCAACTGCAGGAATCCCGGCCTGAGATACCGTGGAAAGAGGTAATGGGCATCGGAAACGTGCTTCGCCACGAATACCAGCGCACGGACGATGAAGTGATCTGGCGCGTGGTGACCAATCGGCTGCCGGCGCTCCGGATCGCGGTCGAAGCGATTCGAGCGAGCCTCCAACGATAAGCCGAGCCGATGCGCATCGCCGACATGAACTGGATGCAGGTCGAGGCGTATCTCGCCGCCGACGACCGCTGCGTCCTGCCGATCGGCTCGACCGAGCAGCACGCGCAGCTGTCGCTGTGCGTCGACGCCATCCTCGCCGAGCGCGTGGCGGTCGAAGCCGCGGAGCCGCTCGGCGTGCCGGTCTATCCGGCGATGCCTTTCGGGCTCGCCCCTTACTTCCTCGCCTTTCCGGGCACGATCTCGCTGCAGGTGGAGACGCTGCTCGCGGTCGTGCGCGATCTCGTCGCCTCCGTCCACCGGGCCGGCTTCCGCCGGGTGCTGATCGTCAACGGGCACGGCGGCAACATGCCGGTCGGCGCGCTGGCGCAGGAGCTCATGGCCGGCCGCCCGAGCCTGTCGCTCAAGTTCCACAGCTGGTGGAACGCGCCGAAGACCTGGGCCAAGGTCCAGGAGATCGACCCGTCCGGCACGCACGCGAACTGGATGGAGAACTTCCCCTGGACGCGGCTCGCCGGCGCGGCGGCACCGGAGGGCGCAAAGCCGCCGCCGGATCTCGCGCTCATGCGCGCCTCTTCGCCGGACGACGTCCGCACGATCCTCGGCGACGGCTCGTTCGGCGGCGAATACGAGAAGCCCGACGATGTCATGCTGGCGTTGTGGCGGGCGGGAGTCGAGGAGGTCCGGGAGGCGCTGGAGGGGCCGTGGCCGAGCCGATCCTGATCTGGGGCGCGGGCGCGATCGGCGGCACGATCGGCGCCTATTGGCGGCGCGCCGGCCTCGACGTGCTGCTCGTCGACAAGGTCGCCGAGCATGTCGAGACCTGCCGGACGACGGGGCTCGCGATCGAAGGGCCGGTCGAGAGCTTCACGCAGGTGATCGCGGCGGCGACGCCGGACGAGGTCGAGGGCGTCTACCGGCGCGTCGTCCTTGCCGTGAAGGCGCAGCACACCGAGGCGGCGCTCGACCGGCTTGCGCCGCATCTTGCCGCCGAAGGCTGCGTGCTCTCGGCCCAGAACGGGCTGAACGAGCTCGCCATCGCGCGTCGCGTCGGGCCCGAGCGCACCATGGGCTGCTTCGTCAATTTCGGCGCCGACTGGCTCGGCCCCGGCCGGATCCTCTACGGCAACCGCGGCGCCGTCGTCGTCGGCGAGATCGACGGCTCGATCCGCGACCGCACGCGCGAGATGCACGGGCTGCTCAGGATCTTCGAGCCCGAGGCGCTGCTGACCGACGACATCTGGGGCTTTCTGTGGGGCAAGCTTGCCTACGGCGCGATGCTGTTCGCGACCGCGCTGACGCCGGACTCGATGACCGCAAACTTCGCCGACCCGGCGCGCGCCCCGGCCTGGCTCGCGATCGGGCGCGAGGTCGCCGCGGTCGCAAACGCCCGCGGGGTGAGCCTCCGCGGTTTCGGCGCCTTCCGGCCGGAGGCGTTCGCGCCGGGAGCGCCCGAGGCGGAGGCGCTCGACGCGATCGCCTGGCTTGCCGAATACACCGCGCAATCGGCAAAGACCCACTCGGGCATCTGGCGCGACCTCGCGGTCCGCAAGCGCCGGACCGAGATCGACGCCCAGATCGGGGTCATCGGCGCGCTGGCGCGCGAGCAGGGCATCCCGACGCCGGCGCTCGATCGCCTCGTCGGCCTGATCCACGACGTCGAGGACGGGCGGCGCCCGCAATCGCTCGACACCTTCAACGAGCTTCTCAAGGCATGCAGCTCCGATTTGACGCCCGCGCCGTGATCGTCACGGGCGCGGCCCAGGGCATCGGCCGCGCCATCGCGACCGCGTTCCGCGACGCCGGCGCGCGCGTCCATGTCGCCGATCTCGACGCGGCGGGCGTGCGGCAAACCGCCGAAGCGCTCGGCGCGACCGCGCATGCGCTCGACCTCTCCGAGCGCGCATCGGCGCATCGGCTCGTCGCGGACGTGGCTGCGGCCGAGGGCCGGCTCGACATCCTGGCGCTTGCCGCCGGCGGCGTGCGCGGCCAGGTCGGCCGGGCGATCGAGGAGGTTTCCAAAGCCGATTGGCGGGTGCTGTTTGAGGCCAATGTCGACGGCGCGTTCTGGCTCGCCCAGGCGGCGGCGCCGCTCATGAAGCGCGCCGGCTGGGGCCGGATCGTCACCATCTCGTCCGGCGCCGGCCTGCGACCGAGTCTCACCGGCATCCAGGCCTATGCGGCGGCAAAGCACGCCCTCGTCGGCCTGACGAAGCAGCTCTCGTGGGAGCTCGCGCCGCACGGCGTCACCGTGAACTCGGTCGCGCCCGGCTTCGTGCTCTCGAACCCGGCGACGCAGCGGCAATGGCAAGCTTACGGCCCGGACGG
>JAJKJG010000066.1 GCA_021154065.1 Methylobacterium sp. | reverse complement strand
TCGACCGCGCCCTTGCGCTCCCATTCGGTGGCGAGCAGCGCCGGCTCGTCCATGACGTCGCGGATTCCGAGCACGAGCCGGCAGCCGTGCTGCTGCAGGCGCTCGAGCGCCGGCACGATCTCGCCGCGAAAGCCGGTCGGCTCCTTGTCGACGATGAACAGGTCGGGCCGAAAGCTCTCGGCGGTCTGCAGGATGATGGTTTCCCGCAGCTCGGTCGCGTCGTCGATCGAGACGTTGAGGTTGAGGCTGCGGTAGTCGCCGTCCGGGAGCTTGGTGACGCCGGGAATGCGCACGTAGTCGACGCCGCTGCCGAACTCGAAATTGCCGATCACCGGCGATCCCGAGATGATCAGGACCGAGACGCCGGGGCGCTCGCTGACGAGCGCGTTGGCGATCGCGCGCGAGCGCCGCAGATGCCCGAGGCCGAAGGTGTCGTGGCTGTAGATCAGCACCCGCGCGAGCGACTGGCGCGAGAAGGGCGGACCCGCCGCCGCGAATGGGAAGGCTTGCATATCCCTATCCGTCGCGTCCAATCTGCGCCCGTTCGGCGGGCTCTTGTTGACGCCATCCTAGCCGGATCGGCGGCGCGGGCAAAGGCGGGTTTATGGGCAAGGCGACAGCCCCCGACCATTAGGCTAGGCTGCCGGCATGGAAAAAAGCCTTTTCCGGTACATCTGGCGGCATTCGAAGCGCGACCAGCTGATTGTTTTCGCGGTCGTTCTGGCTTCGTTGCCGTTCTATTTCGCCTCGCTCGACCTGCCGCGACGGATCGTCAATGAGGCGATCCAGGGCAAATCCTTCGCCCAAGGCAACGAGACCGCGCCGTTCCTCCAGCTCTCCCTCGGGTTGCCGGATTGGCTCGGCGGCGCCCATGTCAGCATCTTCGGGGGCTTCCAGGTCGATCGCCTGACGCTGCTGTACGGCTTGTCGGGGCTGTTCCTGTTCTTCGTGCTCATCAACGGAGTCTTCAAGTACTGGATCAACGTCGCCAAGGGCGCGCTCGGCGAGCGCATGCTGCGCCGGATGCGCTTCGACCTGTTCGCGCTGGTTCTGCGGTTCACGCCGGATGCGCTTCGCAACGTGAAGTCCTCCGAGACCGCGACCATCGTCAAGGACGAGGTCGAGCCGATCGGCGGCTTCATCGGCGACGCGTTCATCCTGCCGGCCTTTCTCGGCACGCAGGCCGCGACCGCCCTCATCTTCATCATGGTCCAGAATTTCTGGCTCGGCCTGATGGCGGCCGGCGTGGTCAGCATCCAGTTCACCATCATCCCGCGGCTGCGCCGGGAGCTCCTGAAGCTCGGAAAGCAGCGCCAGCTCGCCTCCCGCCGCCTCGCCGGGCGGGTCGGCGAGGTCGTCGACGGCATGGAGGCCGTCCACGTCCACAACACCGACAAATGGGAGCGGGCCGAGATCGGCCACCGCCTCTTCGAGCTCTTCGACCTGCGCTTCCGCATCTACAAGCGGAAGTTCATGGTCAAGTTCCTGAACAATCTTCTGGCCCAGATGACGCCGTTCTTCTTCTACTCGATCGGCGGCTACCTGGCCCTTCGCGGCAGCCTCGACATCGGCCAGCTCGTCGCCGTCATCGCCGCCTATCGGGAGCTGCCGCCGCCGCTGAAGGAGCTGATCGACTGGGACCAGCAGCGGCTCGACGTCCAGGTCAAATACGATCAGGTCGTCCAGCACTTCGCGCCGGAGCGGCTGCTGCCGGCGCCCGACGAGGACGCTCCGGCAGGCGAGGACGAGCCGCTCGCCGGCCCGCTCGTGGTCAAGGGGCTGACCGTCATGGACCCGCATGGCGGAGCGGTGATCGACGGCGTCTCGTTGACCTGTCCGCTGCCGGCCCATGTCGGCATCGTCGGCGACGGCGGTCCGGCCGCCGGCGCCTTCGCCCGCATCATCGGGCATCGCAGCGGCGACTACGCCGGCGAGGTCTTGGTCGGCGAGCGCAATCTTGCCGACCTCCCGAAAGGCGCGGCCGGACGCCATATCGCCTATGCCGGCGTCGAGCCGATCCTGTTTCCGGGGACGATTCGCGACAATCTGGTCTACGGGCTCCGGCACGACCCGCTCGGCGACCCCGACGAGGATCCGAGCGAGACGATGCGCCGGATCGCCGAGGCGAAGCGCACCGGCAATCCGGTCGAGGCGATCAAGGCGCCCTGGATCGACTGCGCGATTGCCGGCGCCGCCGACGAGGACGAGCTCGATCGCATCCTCATCGATCTCCTCGACAAGATCGGCCTCAAGGAGGACATCTATCGCTTCGGCCTTTCCGGCATGGTCGACCCCGAGAAGCATCCGGAGCTCGCGGGCCGGCTGATCGAGGCGAGAAACCTCCTGCGCGAGCGGCTGGCGGCCTCAGGGATGGCCGAGCTCGTCGAGCCGTTTGATGCCGAGCGCTACAACCACCAGGCGACGATCGGCGAAAATCTCCTGTTCGGCGTCCCGACCTCGCGGGCGCTGATCGGGCGCGCGCTTGCCGAGCACGGCCCGTTCCGCGAGGCGCTGAAGGCCGAGGGCATCGCCGAGGAGCTCGCCGCCATGGGCGCGCAGATCGCCGAGACGATGGTCGAGATCTTCCGCGGCCTGCCGCCCGGACATCCGCTGTTCGAGCAGTTCTCGTTCGTCGCCGCCGACGAGCTTCCCGAGTACGAGGCCATCATCCGCCGGCGGGCGCGCCGCAACGGCGAGGGCTTCAGGGGCAACGACCTGACGCGGTTCCTGGCCCTGCCGCTCGCCTATATCGAGCCGCGCCATCGCCTCGGCCTTCTCGACGAGGAGGTCGAGGCTCGCCTCGTCAAGGCTCGCCGCGCCGTGCGCGAGCGGCTCGAGCGCGAGCCCGATCCCGGCGTCGAGTTCTACGACGCCGGGAAGGTCTGCGCCGCAGCGCCCCTCAAGGACAACCTCCTCTTCGGCCGGGTCAATCATAGCGCCGCCAACGCGCAGGCGCGGGTCACGGAGGCGATCACCGCCGTCGTCGACGAGCTCGGCCTGCGGCCGGGGGTCGAGCGGGTCGGGCTGTCGCATCAGGTCGGGCCGGCCGGGCGGCTCTTGACCGCGCAGCAGCGGGCAAGCGTCAACCTCGTGCGCTGCCTCGTGAAGCGGCCGGACATCATGGTTGTCGACGGCGCGCTCGCGCCCTTCGGCGAGACGCAGAAGCGCCAGCTGCTGACGCTCCTGATCCAGGTCACGGACGGACGCAGCCTGTTCACGGTCCTGCCGAACGAGCGCGAGATTGAAGGGCTCGACGCCGTGATCCGGTTCCAGAAGGGCAAGGCGAGCCTCGAGGCGACGGCCTCGGGCCCGAGATCCTCATCCCCCGAAGAGCCCCCATCCACCGAAGAGTCCCCATCCACCGAAGAGGAAGCCGAGACCGTCGAGCCGCTCGGCAAGCGCGTTGCGGGAGGCGTCGCATGACATTGGAAACCGAGGTTCAGTCGCTGCGGCAGGTGCCGATGTTCCGCGACATCGATCCGGCCCGCCTGAAGCTGCTCGCCTTCACCAGCGAGCGGGTGAATTTCGCCGAGGGGCAGAAGTTCTTCCAACAGGGCGACGCCGCCGACGCCGCCTACGTCGTCCTGCAGGGCAAGGCCGACGTGACGATCGATTCGCCCGGCGGCGACATCAAGGTCGCCGAGCTCGGCCAGAACGCGATCGTCGGCGAGATGGGCATCCTCTCGGACAGCCCGCGCTCGGCGACCATCGTCGCGGCGGCGCCGACGACCGCGCTGCGCATCGACAAGCGGGTGTTCCTGGAGCTCCTGACGCAATTCCCGCAGATGTCGATCGCCGTGATGCGCGAGCTCGCCTCGCGCCTCGAGAAGATGAACACGCAGCTCGCCCGGCAATCGCGCAGCTGAGCCGGAGGGAATCCCCGTGGCATCCGCCGCCCGGCTCGCGCGCCGGCTGCGCGACCCGCGCCTGCGCGATGCGCAGACCTGGCGGCTCGTCACCGGGCTCGTTCTTTTCACGTTCGCGCTGACGCATTTCCTCAACCACGCGCTCGGCCACATCTCCGTCGAGACGATGGAGGAGGTGCAGGCGGTGCGCCGCGTGATCTGGCGCTCCTGGCCGGGCACGATCGCCCTCTACGGCGCGCTTGCGCTCCACGTCGGCCTCGCGCTGTGGAAGCTGATCCTTCGCCGCACCTGGCGCCTCGCGCCCTGGGAGGTGGCTCAGATCGTGCTCGGCCTGTCGATCCCGTTCCTCGCCGCCGCCCATGTGGCGGCGACCCGCGGCCTCGCGAGCCTCTACGGTTTCGACGACACCTATGGCCGGCTGTTGAGCCTGCTCTGGCCCGGCCTCGCCTTCAGCCAATCGTTCCTGCTCGTCGTGGTGTGGCTGCACGCCGTCATCGGCCTGCATTTCTGGCTCCGCACCAAGGCCTGGTACGAGCGCTGGAGCCCGCTGCTTCTGGTCCTGGCGGTGATGATCCCGACCGTCGCCTTGACCGGCTGGATGGAGGGTGCGCGCCGGCTCGCCCTGATGGCGAACCCGCCGACCGTCCCGGATTTCGTGTTCGAGAAGGGCGGACCGCTCATCGACCGGGTGAAGATGGGCGTCTGGTTCGTGTTCGGCGCCGCCGCCGTGGCGCTCGTCGCGATGCGGGTGCGCGACTGGTTCACCCGCGGCCCGGCGATCACCTATCCGGGGCGCACCGTCCGCGGCGCGCCGGGGGCGACGCTTCTCGAAATCAGCCGCGCGGCCGGCGTTCCGCATGCGTCGGTCTGCGGCGGGCGCGGCCGCTGCACGACCTGCCGGGTGCTCGTCACCGAGGGCGAGGACCGGCTCGCGCTGCCGAACCGGGCCGAAGCGGCGGCGCTGACGCGCATCCACGCTCCGGAGGGCGTGCGGCTCGCCTGCCAGATCCGGCCGGACCACGCCCTGAAAGTGCGCCCGCTGATCCCGCTTCACGACGCCGAGCCGGTCGCCGGCCGCGACATGTACCGCTGGGGCGTCGAGCGGCGGATCACGGTGATGTTCTCGGACCTGCGCGGCTTCACGACGTTGGCGGAACGGCTCTACCCGTATGACTCGGTGTTCCTCCTGAACCGCTATTTCGAGGTCATGAGCGAGGCGATCGAGCGCCATGGCGGCGAGGTCGACAAGTTCTTGGGCGACGGCATCATGGCGCTGTTCGGCGTGTCGGCGGCGCGGGGCGCCGGCAGCCGTGCCGCTCTCTACGCCGCGCGCGACATGTTCGCGGCGCTCGAGCGGCTGAACAAGGAGTTCGACGCCACCCTCGGCGAGGGTCTGCGCATGGGGATCGGGCTGCATATGGGCCCGGCCGTGCTCGGCCGCGTCGGCGCCGAGCGCTCGGCGAGCCTGACCGCGCTCGGCGACACCGTGAACACCGCAAGCCGCCTGGAGAGCCTCAACAAGGAATTCGGATCCGTCCTCGTCGTCTCGGACGCGACGGTGCGCGCCGCGGGGCTTGCGATCGAGGGCGCCGAGATCCACGAGATCTCGGTGCGCGGCAGGGGCGAGATGCTGACCGTCCACGTCGCGACGGCCGTCGGCGCGCTGACGGAACGTGAGGCCGAAGTCGAGGCGGCGTGAGCCTTAAAGGCGAGGGGCGGGGATGGATCTGGCAGCCGGCATCCGAGGCAAGCGCGTCTTCGTCACCGGCGCGTCGAGCGGGCTCGGCGCCCATTTCGCGCGCGTCCTTGCGGGCTGCGGCGCCGCGGTCGCGATCGGCGCGCGCCGGCGCGAGCGGCTCGACGCCCTCCGGCGCGAGCTCGACGCCGCCGGCGCCGAGAAATCGGTCGCAGTCGATCTCGACGTCGCCGACGAGAGCTCCGTCTCGCGGGCGCTTGCCGCCGCCGAGGCGGCGATCGGGCCTCTCGACGTCCTCGTCAACAACGCCGGCATCGCCGACGGCGGCGCCGCGCTCGAAACCGCGCCGGAGGCCTTCGACCGCGTCGTCGCGACGAACCTGCGCGGCGTCTGGCTCATGTCGGTCGCGGCGGCCGAGCGCTGGCGCCAGGCCAAGCGCAGCGGCGCGATCGTCAACATCGCCTCGATCCTCGGCTTCCGGGTTTCGGGCGGCACGGCGGCCTACGCGGTCTCGAAGGCCGGCGTCGTGCAGATGACTGAGGCGCACGCGCTCGAATGGGCGCGCTACGGCATCCGCGTCAACGCGCTCGCACCGGGCTACATCGCGACCGACATCAACGCCGGGTTCTTTGCGACCGAGCACGGCCAGGCGATGCTGAAGCGCATCCCGATGCGCCGGCTGGGACAACCGGAGGACCTCGACGGCGCCTTCCTGCTCCTCTGTTCGGACGCCTCGCGCTGGATGACCGGCGCGACGATCCCGGTCGACGGCGGGCACCTCGTGTCGACGCTGTGAGGAATGCACACTGTCATTCCGGGGCGCGCGGAGCGCGAGCCCGGAACCCATCATCCCGACGCGGAAAGCAATGGACTCCTCTTTCCAGCCAGTCGTGTTTATGGGTTCCGGGCTCGGCGTTGCGCGCCGCCCCGGAATGACACAGTGAGTGAGCCCTGATGCTCCTAGGCGTCATCGCCGACGACTTCACCGGCGCGAGCGACATCGCCAACACGCTGGCGAAGGGCGGGCTCGCGACCGTGCAGTTCCTCGGCTTGCCGACGAAGCCGGCGCCCGAGACCTGCGAGGCCGGGGTCGTGGCGCTGAAGAGCCGCTCGATCGCGGCGGCCGACGCGGTCGCGCTCTCGATCGAGGCGTTCGAGTGGCTGCGGGCGCAGGGCTGCCGGCAATTCGTGTTCAAGTACTGCTCGACCTTCGACTCGACGCCGGAGGGCAATATCGGCCCGGTCGGCGAGGCGCTGGCGCGCGCGCTGGGGGTCGGCGGCGTCGCCGCCTGCCCGGCGTTCCCGACCGCCGGCCGCACCGTCTACCAGGGCCATCTCTTCGTCGGCGACCGGCTCCTCAACGAATCCGGCCTCGAGAACCATCCCCTCAACCCGATGACCGACCCTGATCTGCGGCGCTGGCTCGCCCGCCAGTCGCGAGAGCCGGTCGGGCTTGTCCCGTGGTCCGTGGTGAGCCAGGGCGGAACGGCGCTCCGCCAGGCGCTCGACGGCGGCGCCCAGCGCGGCGAACGGCTCGTCATCGTCGACGCGATCTCGGATGACGACCTGCTGGCGATCGGCGATGCCTGCGCCGAGGCGCCGCTCCTCACCGGCGGCTCCGGCATCGCGCTCGGGCTGCCGCGCAACTTCATCCGCCAAGGCCTCGCGACCGGCAAGGGCAGCGCCTTCCAGGGCGTCGACGGCGCCGAGGCGGTGCTTGCCGGCTCCTGCTCGAAGGCGACGCTCGCCCAGATCGAGGTCCACCGCGCCGGACATCCGGTGCTGCAGGTCGAGGTCGAGGCGGTCATGGAAGGCGCCGTCACGCCGGAAGCGCTTGCCGCCTTCGTGCACGCGCATGAGCGCGAGGCGCCGCTCGTCTATTCCTCGGCCGCGCCCGACAAGGTCCGCCTGCTCCAGGCCGCGCATGGGCGCGAGGCGATCGCGGCGGCGCTCGACGCGCTCTTCGCCGAGACCGCGGCGCGGCTCGTCTATGACGGCGTGCGGCGCCTCGTCGTCGCCGGCGGCGAGACCTCGGGCGCCGTCGTCTCGGCGCTGTCGCTCGACGCCCTCGCCATCGGGCCGGAGATCGACCCCGGCGTGCCGGCGCTCGCCGCCTCCGACGGGCGGCCGCTTGCGCTGGCGCTCAAGTCCGGCAATTTCGGCGCCCCGGACTTCTTCGCCAAGGCGTTAAATGCGCTGTCCTCCTCATCCTGAGGTGCGAGCGCGCAGCGCGAGCCTCGAAGGACGCACCATGTCGACGCGGCGTCGCGAGCGTGCGTGCTTCGAGGCTCAGGCCTGCGGCCTGAGCACCTCAGCATGAGGGCCGTTGTGTTGATCTAAGGTGACACGATGCCCGATTTCACCGCGAACATCGCCTTCCTGTTTCCGGACCTCCCCTTCCTCGACCGCATCGACGCAGCGAAGGCCGCGGGCTTCGACAAGGTCGAATGCCATTTCCCCTACGAGTTCCCGCTCCCGGTCCTCAAGGAGCGACTTGACCGCGCCGGCGTCGCGCTCACCGGGCTCAACACGCAGCCGGGCGATCGCGCCAAGGGCGAGTGGGGGTTTGCCGGCGTGCCGGGGCGGGAGGACCAGTTCCAGCGCGATTTCGCCCAGGCGGTGTCCTACGCGACGGCGCTCGGCGCCGCGGTGATCCACGTCATGGCCGGCATCGTCCCGGAGGAGAGCCGCGAGGCGGCGCGGCGCACCTACGTGTCGAACCTGCGCGGCGCCGCGCGCGAGGTCGCCGGCACCGGGCTGACGCTTCTGCTCGAGCCGCTGAACAGGCGCGACGCGCCGGGCTATCTCGTCTCGCGCTCGGACGATCTTGCCGGCATCATCGCCGAGATCGGCGCGCCGAACGTGAAGCTCCTCTTCGACGCCTACCATGTGCAGATCATGGAAGGCGACCTGATCAGGCGCATGGAGAAGCACCGCGCCGTCATCGGGCACGTCCAGGTCGCGGGCGTGCCCGACCGCGCCGAGCCGGACGAGGACAACGAGATCAATTACGCGGCGATCTTCCGGGCGCTCGAGCGCATCGGCTACGGCGGGCTCGTCGGCCTCGAGTACAAGCCCCGCGGCGACACCGTCGCGGGGCTGAAGTGGATGCGGCAACTGGGGCTGCGCTGATCACCTCTCCCGCTCGCGGGAGAGGTCGAGTCGGCGAAAGCCGACCGGGTGAGGGCCAGCACCGGAATCCCCCTCACCCCGACCCTCTCCCGCAAGCGCTAGCGGATTCACACAAAGCCGGCGCGCCATTCCCCTCCCCCCTTGTGGGGGAGGACCGACTCGGGGCGAAGCCCCGAGCGAGGAGGGGGGCGCCGGGCATAGGGCTGTCTGTCGAAGCCGGCCCGCCGTGCATCAGCCGCAGGGGCAAGGCCCAGGCGATCCGTCAGGCCCGGCCCCTGCGGCTGACAGACTTTGAGTCCCTCGTCGGCAAGGTGCTCCATGCCCGGCGACCCCCTTCTCGCTCGGCCTTCGGCCGAGTCGGTCCTCCCCACAAGGG
>JAJKJG010000065.1 GCA_021154065.1 Methylobacterium sp. | reverse complement strand
TGCAGCCGCCCATCGGCGGACGCCACCACGTAAGCCATGCCGAGCAGGCGCCGGCGCTCGGCCGGTTCGACGTCATGCCCCATCAGTTCGACCAGCGAAGCGACATCGTCGGTCGCCAGATCCGCCTCGTCCGCGCGCTCGAAAAAACGCTTGCACTGCTCGGGCGTCAGGCCGAAGTGCGACTGGAGCAACCCGAGGAGCCGATCCCGCTCGGCTTCCGCGAGGTCCCCATCGGCCCGCGCGACATGCACGAGGAGCGCGGCCGCGGCGATCCGCTCATCCGTTTCGAGGGCTTCCAGAGCGTCGTCCGCAGGCGACGATCGGGAGATCCCGGTCACAAGTTCGACGAGGCGCGAGGCGAAGGACATGGGGCGGCACGCTCCGGGGCGGCTCATATGTCGCGAACGATGGGCCGATCGCAAGGCCCGATCACCGAGACCAGCCATCTCGTGCGTGACGCGCAGCCAGGCCCTTCCCCGCAGGGCTTGACGCGGATGTGGGGAGAGGCCATCGAGAGGCCGCCGGAACGCGGTGTGTCCGGTGCGCTGCCTTCGATGCGATGACTTGGGGCTCTCCGACGCGCCGCGGCGGTGCGGCCAGTATGGCTCCCCCGCCTGGGGCGCCTCGCGCCGATCTGCCTCAGGACGCCGTGACGGGAGTACGACCGTAATGCACGACACGCCGCGCGGCGACATGAACGGGCTCCGGGTTCTCGTGGTCGAGGATGAGGCGGCGATTTCGCTGCTCCTGGAGGACATGCTGTTGGATCTCGGCTGCGATGTCGTCGGCCCGGCGGCGCGGCTCGGGACCGCGCTCGAGCTGGCGCAGGGCGAAGCCCTCGACGTGGCCATTCTCGACGTCAACGTCGCCGGGGAGCCGATCTACCCTGTCGCGGCGGCGCTGGTCGAGCGGAAGGTTCCGTTCATCTTCTCCACCGGCTACGGCAGCGCCGGAATCAAGGACCTCTACCGCGACCGGCCCGTCATGCAGAAGCCGTTCGCGCAGCGCGACTTGCGGCAGAACCTGTTGCAGGCGCTCCGCGAGAACGCTCAGGCCCGCCCGTAAATCGGAATCAGGGCGCCGGTGACGGAGCGCGCCGCGCCCGAAAGCAGAAACAGAATGACAGCCGCGATGTCCTCCGGCGGAACCCATCGCGCGGCGTCGGCCGTCGGCATGGCGGCTCGGTTCTGGGGCGTATCGATGATGCTCGGCATGACGCAGTTCACGGTGACGCCCTTGTCCTTCAACTCCTCCGAGAGGCTCTCGGTCAGACGCATCACGCCCGCCTTCGAGGCCGCGTAAGCCGCCGTTCCGGCGCCCCCGGCGACGCCGCCCCGCGCGCCCACCGTGACGATCCGCCCGCCGCGGTCGAGAAGGCGGGGAATGGCCGCCTGACAAGCCGCGACGGCCGTCTGGAGATTGGCGGCGAGCATGCCGTTCCAGTCGGCCCAGCTCTGGGCGTGAACAGGCGTGCCCCCGGTGTAAGCCCCGGCCGTCGCGACGAGGCCATCGAGCCGGCCGAACCGTGCGATCGCTTGATCCAGCACGGCCGCGATCGCGTCGAGGTTCGTCAGGTCGAGGCCGCCCACGGCCAGGGTGCGGTCCGATCCGGCCCAGCGATCCGCAACCGGCGAGCGATCGAGCAGAATCCGGATCGCGCCGGCCTTCGCCAGCGCGGCTGCGACGGCGCGTCCGAGATTGCCGGACGCTCCTGTCACGACGAAGACGCGGTCAGACAAATCTTGCGCCATTCCTGTTCCTCCAGGATCGTTCAGCAACACCATAGCTCACCCGGGCCGAACCGCGCGGCCAGAAGGTTTCGCCAAGCGTGGAAAACGCGCTTTTCGTTGATTGCATCGCAAGTGCGAAAGGCGAAACGGCGTCCTGATCGACTGAATCTGCTTCAGGAAGGGAGGCCGGGGCCATCGAGACAGGTGTTCATAGTCCGGAGCGCCGCCCCATTCCTGCCCTAGTTGGCCGGTTACCAATGCGTTGCACAACATGGTTAAGCCGGCTTTAAGGCCGGTGCGGGGGATCTTCTGAATGAGAGACCAAGCGATGGCGCCGTACGGCGTCACCGACAGGGTCGTCCGTCCGCTTGGAGGCGAAGCGGCGCTTACGTTTTCCGCGGCGGCGCCCATCGCGATTGGGCGGCCCTTTTTCGTGTCCCTGATCCTTGCGCTCGGCCTGAGCAGCGTGATCGCGGCGCTGGGTCGCCACTCCGACCCCGCCAAAGCCTTCAAGCTCTCCGTCGCTGCGCCGACCATCGTGCAAAGAGTCATCCGGCGAGATGAGGAGAGCGATCCCAGGTTTGCAGCATCCCTCCGTTTCGATCCTGCCCTGCCGGTCTGGGAGAGCGAGCCGCCGGCCGACAATCCTCTGGCGTCGCCCGAGGAGCCGCGCGACCCCAACGAGATCCTCCGATTCGGTTCGCGGCAGGTCAAACGCTGGCTCATCGACACGCTTCTGAGCGCAGCCCGCACGGTCGACTCGGACCCCGCCCTGCTGATGGCCATCGCCGAGAAGGAATCGAGCTTCTCGCCGACCGCGAAGGCGCGCACGTCATCCGCGGAAGGGCTGTTCCAGTTTATCGACTCGACTTGGCTGATGGTCGTTCGCGCCTTCGGCGCGAAGCACGGCCTGGCGGCCGAGGCGGCCGCCATCACGGTCGACTCGGATGGCGATCTGTCCGTCGCGGACGGGGCCATGCGGGCCAGGATTCTCAGACTCCGGCGCGATCCCCGGCTGGCGGCCATCATGGCCGCGGAGATGCTGAAGCGCGACAGCGAGCGGATCGCCCGGCGCGTGGGCCGAAGCCTGAGTTCCGGCGAGGTCTACCTCGCCCACTTCCTGGGACCCGTCGATGCCGAGCGGTTCCTCGCCAAGGTCGGGGATGAGCCGAACGCGGTTGCGGCGAAACTATTGCCGAGGCCGGCCCGCGCCAATCGGCCGATTTTCTTTGCCTCGCGGCGGCGGCGCGCCAAAAGCCTCTCCGTCGCGGAAGTCCACCGCAAGTTCGAGGAGATGATGCAAGCGCGGGTCGAGCGCTTCCGGGACGCGGAGCAGGTCGCCAGCGTTGCGGCCGCCAGCGAAGCAAGTCCGCGCTGAACACCTCTCGATCGAGCCGTGACGCCGTTCCTGAGAGCTTGGCTGCGGCGCATCGGCGCAGGGCGGCGGGTCGCGCATCTCTGCCGGCTCAGGTATCAAGCCCCTCGATGCTGACCCATCCACGGAACAACTTCGATCTGATCCGGCTTCTCGCCGCGCTTCAGGTGCTGTTCAACCACGCGGCCGGATGGCTCGCGCTGCCGAACCTCCCCTATCCCTATTCCTCGATCGTCTCCTGCTTCCCGGGCGTCCCGATTTTTTTCGTCGTCAGCGGATTTCTGGTCGCGCGCTCGTTCCTCGACTGCCAGGCGAACGTGGCGGCCTTCGGCTGGCGCCGGGCGCTGCGCATCTACCCTGGGCTGTGGGTCAATCTGACCCTCATTCTGCTTCTTCTCGCCGCGACGGGAGCCCTCCCGCTGTGGAACCTCGGCGAACCACGGTTCTGGCGCTGGCTCGTCGGCACGTTCGTCGGCGGGTCGGAGCTCCCGGGCCTGCTCGTCGGCAGGGCTCATTTCGTCTGGACCGGCTTCTATGACCAGTTCCCGTCCTCGGTCCTGTGGACGATCACCGTCGAGCTGGGGTTCTACGCCTTGACCCCGGTTGTTTTCCTTGCCTTCCGCAGGCGGGGGCTGACGCTGGTTCTGATCGCGGTTGGGGCGGCGCTCTCGCTCTATGGCGCCCGCACGATGATGACGTGGCGGGCGACCGATCTACAGGCTTTGAAGACCGCGGCCCTGACGTACAGCCCGGCGCCGTATTTTTGGGTGTTCCTGATCGGCGCCGCGATCACCTACGAATGGGAGCGCGTCCGCGCCGTTTTCGTCGGCAAGGCCGGCTACTGGGCCGCGCTTTATGCGGCGCTCTGCTATGCCGATCTGAAGCTGTTCGGAAACATTGTGATCGATCTCTTGGCGCTCGGGCCGCTGGCGATCCCGCGAATGTTCGTACTGGGGTGCCTTGTCATCTCGTTCGCCTACACGCTGCCCCAACTCTCGCGCCCCTTACGCGGGATCGATCTGTCCTACGGGATTTACCTCTACCATATGCTGGTCGTCTTCACGCTGCGCGGGGCTGGCCTTGTCGAAGCGGCGTGGCTGTGGCTCGTGGTCCTCGTCGCTCCGGCCGCCATCGCGGCGCTGTCCTGGTTCTTCGTCGAGCGCCCCATGCTGCGGCTGAAAAAGGCGCCGCCGCCTGTGCTCGACGCCCTGCCGGGATGGGCCGTCCCCGGCGCGGTGGCCGAACGATCCGCCGGCCGCTGAACCGAGTCGTTCCAGGTCGGTTCATTCGCTCGCAGCCGGGTTCGCGCCAGCCAAGGCGGGCGCGCTCCCTCCGGTTTGCGTTCCGGCTCGCTTTGGGCCAAAGCTGCGCCTTTCCGATGGGCGTGGCCCATCCCTTGCAAAGGTGCGGATGGAACATGACGAAGTGGGTTTACGCCTTTGGCGACGGCAGGGCCGAGGGCGAGGCGGGCATGCGCGACCTCCTCGGCGGCAAGGGCGCCAACCTGGCCGAAATGTCGAACCTCGGCCTGCCCGTGCCGCCCGGCTTCACCATCACCACCGAGGTCTGCACCTACTACTACGATCACGCCCGCGCCTACCCGGAGGACCTGAAGGCCCAGGTCGAAGCGGCGCTCGCCACGATCGGCCGGATCGCGGGCAAAACCTTCGGCGACCCGGACAACCCGCTGCTCGTCTCAGTGCGCTCCGGCGCGCGCGCCTCCATGCCGGGCATGATGGATACGGTGCTGAATCTGGGCTTGAACGACGTGACCGTCGAGGCCGTGGCCAGGGCCGCCGGCGACGCCCGCTTCGCCTACGACAGCTACCGCCGCTTCATCACGATGTACGCCAGCGTCGTGCTCGGCGTGGAGCACCACAATTTCGAGGAGGCGCTGGACGGCTATAAGGAGCGCAAGGGCTATGCGCTCGATACGGACCTGTCCGCGAGCGATTGGAAGACCCTAATCGGCCGCTACAAAAGCATCGTCGAAAAGGAGTTGGAACAGCCGTTCCCACAGGATTCGCACGAGCAACTGTGGGGCGCCATCGGCGCGGTGTTCGGCTCGTGGATGAACGCGCGGGCCAAGAAGTACCGCGAACTGCACGGCATTCCGGCGAGCTGGGGCACGGCCGTCAACGTTCAAGCCATGGTGTTCGGCAACAGGGGCGAGACCTCGGCCACCGGCGTCGCCTTCACGCGCAACCCCTCCACCGGCGAAAAGGAGCTGTACGGCGAGTTTTTGATCAACGCCCAAGGCGAGGACGTGGTGGCGGGCATCCGCACGCCGCAGGACATCACCGAACGGGCGCGCCTCGCCTCCGGCTCGGAAAAACCCTCGATGGAGCGGGCCATGCCGGAGGCTTACGTCGAGCTGTGCCGCATCTACGGCATCCTCTAAAAACACTACCGCGACATGCAGGATATGGAGTTCACCGTCGAGCAGGGAAAACTCTGGATGCTGCAGACCCGGGGCGGCAAGCGCACCGCCAAGGCGGCGCTGCGCATTGCGGTCGATCTCGCCAACGAGGGCCTGATCTCGCAGGCCGAGGCGGTGAGCCGCATCGATCCGGGTTCGCTCGACCAATTGCTGCACCCGACCATCGACCCCAAGGCGGAGCGCACCGTGCTCGCGACCGGCTTGCCGGCCTCGCCGGGCGCGGCGTCCGGCGAGATCGTGTTCAACTCCGAGGAGGCGGAGGCCGCCAAGAAGGCGGGCCGCAAAGTCATTTTGGTTCGCGTCGAAACCTCGCCGGAGGACATCCACGGGATGCACGCCGCCGAAGGCATCCTGACCACCCGCGGCGGCATGACCTCCCACGCGGCCGTGGTGGCGCGCGGCATGGGCAAGCCGTGCGTCTCGGGCGCGGGCTCGATCCGCGTCGATTACGCGGCGCAGACGCTGAGCGTCGCCGGTCGCACGCTCCGCAAGGGGGATCGCATCACGCTCGACGGCTCGACCGGGCAGGTGCTCGTCGGCGAGGTCAAGATGCTGGAGCCCGCGCTCTCGGGCGATTTCGCGACCCTGATGGGTTGGGCCGACGCGGCGCGCAAACTCAAGGTTCGCGCTAACGCCGACACGCCGCGCGACGCCCGCACGGCGCGGACATTCGGGGCCGAGGGCATTGGCCTCTGCCGCACCGAGCATATGTTTTTCGAGGGCGACCGCATCGTCGCCGTGCGCGAGATGATCCTGGCCGACGACGAAACGGGCCGGCGCGCGGCGCTGCAAAAGCTCCTGCCGATGCAGCGCGCCGACTTCGTCGATCTGTTCACGATCATGGGCGGGCTACCAGTCACGATCCGGCTGCTTGATCCGCCGCTGCACGAGTTCCTGCCCCATACCGAGGACGAAATCCGGGAGGTCGCGGCCGTCGTCGGGACCACCATGGACAAGCTGAAGCGCCGGGCCGCGGAACTGCATGAGGTCAACCCCATGCTGGGCTTTCGCGGCTGCCGGCTCGCCGTCGCGTATCCGGAGATCGCCGAGATGCAGGCGCGCGCCATCTTCGAGGCGGCGGTCGAGGCGGAGCGGCGGAGCGGCGGGGCGATCCAGCCCGAAATCATGGTTCCGCTGGTTATGACCCGGGCCGAACTCGATCTCGTCAAGGCGCGCATCGACGCGATGGCCGCGGCGGTCGAGACGGAGACGGGCCGGCGCGTGTCCTACCACGTCGGCACCATGATCGAGCTGCCGCGCGCCTGTCTGCGGGCGGGCGAGATTGCCGAAACGGCCGAGTTCTTCTCGTTCGGCACCAACGATCTGACCCAGACCGCGCTCGGCATCTCGCGGGACGACGCAGCCACGTTTCTGGGGCCCTATACGCAAAAGGGCATCCTGCCGGCGGACCCGTTCATCACGCTCGATCAGGAGGGTGTCGGCGAACTGGTGCGGATCGGGGTCGAGCGCGGCCGCGGCGCGCGGCCCGGCCTCAAGGTCGGCATCTGCGGCGAGCACGGCGGCGATCCGGCCTCGGTGCGCTTCTGCCACGCGGTCGGGCTCGACTACGTGTCGTGCTCGCCCTACCGGGTGCCGATCGCGCGTCTCGCGGCGGCGCAGGCGGCGCTCGGCGGCGCGGTGGCGAGTCAGGCCTGAGGAGTCGGCCGCTCACGTTTTCAAGAACACCTCGAACGCGCATCAGGACAAGACGTCCTTCGACCAGCGCCCGACCACGCGCCGCACCGCTGCGGTCAAGTGGGCCAGGTCGTCCGCGCCGATGGTGAAGGCGGGCGTGAGATAGACGACGGTCCCGAACGGCCGCATCCAGACGCCCTCGTCGAGAAAGGCGCCCCGCAGCGCCGCCGCCTGCGTCCCTGGCGCGAGTTCGACGACGCCGATGGCGCCGCGCACGCGCACGTCGCGGACGCCGGGCAGCCCGCCACAAGGCTCCAGGCCCTCCGCAAGCATGGCTGACACGTCGGCTGCCTGCGCCAGGCGCGGCTCGGTTTCAAAAAGGTCGAGCGAGGCGTTCGCTGCTGCACACGCCAGCGCATGGCCCATGTAGGTTGGCCCGTGCATGAGGGCGTGCAGCGGATCGTCGGACCAGAACGCCTCGAACACTTTTCCACGCGCCACCGCGGCCGAGAGCGGCAGCGTGCCGCCGGTGAGCGCTTTCGACAGGGTGACGATGTCGGGGACGACTCCGGCCGCCTCGCAGGCGAACAGTGTTCCGGTCCGCCCGAACCCCGTAAAAATCTCATCGAAGATGAGGAGGAGGTCGTGGCGGTCGGCGGCATTGCGCAGGCGGTGCAGAACCTCGGCGTCGTGGAACAGCATGCCGCCCGCCCCCTGGACCAGCGGCTCCACCAGAATGCCCGCGAGTTCGTCCGCATGCCGCTCCAGGGCGCGCTCGAACGCGGCCGCGCTGTCCTCGTCGCGCGGCAGATCGACCAGGACGTGTTCGGGCAGGAGGCCGGAAAACAGCCGGTGCATGCCCTCCTCGGGATCGCACACCGCCATCGTCGCCATCGTGTCGCCGTGATAGCCGCCCCGGAAAGCGAGGAACCGCGTCCGGCCGCGCGCGCCGCGGTTCAGCCAGAACTGGACCGCCATCTTCATGGCGACCTCGACGGCGACCGAGCCCGACTCGGCGAAAAAAACATGGTCGAGGTCGCCCGGCAGCAACCCTGCCAGCCGCCGCGCCAGGGTGTAGGCCGGCTCGTGGGCGAGCCCGCCGAACATGACGTGCGGCATGGCGTCGAGCTGCCGGCGCACGGCGTCGCGGATGTAAGGGTGGTTGTAGCCGTGGCAGGCCGTCCACCAAGACGCGATCCCGTCGATCAGCTCGCGTCCGTCGGCCAGCACGATCCGCGAGCCGTCGGTGCGCGCCACGGCTAAGGGCGGCGGCGCGGTTTTCATCTGAGCATAGGGCAGCCAGACGTGCGGTCGCCCGGCGGCGTACCAGTCGGGCGCGCCGCTCACGCTCCGACCGTGGTCATGCCGAGCTTGTCCAGCAGGACGCGGTCGCGGTCGGCGTCCGGATTCGGCGTGGTCAACAGCTTCGGGCCGTAAAAAATGGAGTTGGCCCCGGCCAGGAAGCAGAGCGCCTGCAATTCCTCCGACATGGCCTCGCGCCCGGCCGAGAGGCGCACCCAAGAGCCCGGCATCGCGATGCGGGCCGCCGCCACGGTGCGAACGAACTCGAATTTTTCGAGCGCCCCGGTCCCGGCGAGCGGCGTGCCTTCGACCTGGACCAGCAGGTTGATCGGCACGCTCTCGTGATGTTTCGGCAGGGTCGCGAGCGTGTGAATGAGCCCGACCCGATCCTCCCTCCCCTCCCCCATCCCAACGATGCCGCCGCAGCAGACGTGGATGCCGGCCGTGCGCACGTGATCCAGCGTATCAAGCCGGTCCTGGTAGGTGCGCGTGGTGATGATCTCGCCGTAGAACTCAGGGCTCGTGTCGAGGTTGTGGTTGTAGTAGTCGAGCCCGGCCCCTTTCAGCCGCCGCGCCTGCGCGCCGTCGAGCATGCCCAGCGTCACGCAGGTT
>JAJKJG010000064.1 GCA_021154065.1 Methylobacterium sp. | reverse complement strand
GGCAGCACGCGGTCGGGCGGGCGGTGGCCGTCCATGAAGGTCTTGATGTTGACGATCACCTTCTCGCCCATGTCGACCCGGCCCTCGTGCGTCGCCGAGCCGATATGCGGCAGGAGCACGACCTTGCCGGCGCGGGCGAGCTTGAGCAGCCGCGGATTGACCGCCGGCTCGTGCTCGAACACGTCGAGCCCGGCGCCGGCGATGGCGCCGCTCTCGATCAGTCGCGCGAGCGCGGTCTCGTCGATGATCTCGCCGCGCGCCGTGTTGACGACGATCGCCTCCGGCTTCATCAGCTTGAGGCGGCGGCCCGAGAGCAGGTGGTAGGTCGCCGGCGTGTGCGGGGTGTTGACCGAGACGATGTCCATGCGGGCGAGCATCTGGTCGAGGCTCTCCCAATAGGTCGCCTCGACCTCCTCCTCGATCGCCTGCGGCACGCGGCGACGGTTGTGGTAGTGGATCGACAGGCCGAAGGCCTTGGCGCGGCGCGCCAGCGCCTGGCCGATGCGGCCCATGCCGACGATGCCGAGCCTCTTGCCGGTGATGCGGTGGCCGAGCATCCAGGTCGGCGACCAGCCCGCCCACTCGTCCTCCGGGATGACCCGCGCGCCCTCGACCATGCGCCGGGCAACGGCGAGGATCAGCGCCATCGTCATGTCGGCCGTGTCCTCGGTGAGGACGCCGGGCGTGTTGGTGACGGTGATGCCGCGCGCGAGCGCGCCCTGGACGTCGATGTTGTCGACGCCGTTGCCGAAATTCGCGATCAGCTTCAGGTTCGGCCCGGCCTGGGCGAGCACGGCGGCGTCGATCTCGTCCGTCACCGTCGGGACGAGAACGTCCGCCGTCTTCACCGCCTCGACGAGGTCGCCTTGCGAGAGCGGCTTGTCGTCGTTGAGCCGGGTGTCGAAGAGCTCGCGCATGCGGGTCTCGACGACGCCGGGCAGGCGGCGCGTCACGACGACAAGCGGTCTCTTCTTCATCGGCCGCCCCGGTCCTCGGATCGGGGGCGCTTCACGCGCCCTTAACCATGCTCGACGTTAGATGGCGACACGCCGCCTCATGGCGGGCGTCTCGGCGCCTCTCTAGCAGAGGCGCAAGAGAAGACAAATTCGGTACGGATCGGAAGGGTCGAGGACCATGCGGGCGATCCCTCTCCTTTCGCGGCGGGCGCGACGGCTCCTCCTCATCGTCGCGACCGGGCTCGCGGCGCTTGCGGCGGCGGGCGCCGCCGAGGCCCAGACGGCGCCGGCGGCGACCGCCGGTAAGGCCACCGGGCTGCCGGTGCCGCGCTACGTCAGCCTCAAGAGCGACCGGGTGAACCTGCGCGAGGGCCCCTCCAAGGACCACCGCACCTCGTGGGTGTTCCAGCGCGCCGGGCTGCCGGTCGAGATCATCGCCGAGTTCGAGACCTGGCGCCGCATCCGCGATTCGGAAGGCACCGAAGGCTGGGTGCTGCATTCCCTGCTCTCCGGCCGCCGCACCGCGCTCGTCACGCCCTGGGCCAAGGCCGAGGCGACGCCGCTGCCGCTGTACGAGCGCGCCGAGGAGCGCGCCGAGGTCGTGGCGAAGCTCCAGCCGGGCGTGATCGCCAATGTCCGCCAATGCACCGGCACCTGGTGCCGAATCGTGGTCGTGACCCCGAAGGCGCGCGACCTCACCGGCTGGGTGCGGCAGGACCGTCTCTGGGGCGTGTACCCGAACGAGAAGGTTGAGTGATTCGGGCGAGCGCGACGACTTCTCTTCGAGTCGTCATCCCGCTCTACCTCTTTGTTTGAGCATGATGTTTTCCGAAAACCGGTCGCCACTTTTCGGCATCATGCTTTAGGGGCGGCGGCTATTCGGCCCTGAAGGTCTCGTCGAAGGAGTAGCCGGCGCCGCGCACGGTCCGGATTGGATCGGGGCGGCGGGCACGATTGAGCGCCTTGCGCAGCCGGCCGACATGCACGTCGACGGTGCGCTCGTCGACATAGACGTCGCGGCCCCAGACGCCGTCGAGAAGCTGGTCGCGCGAGAACACCCTGCCCGGGCTCTGCATCAGGAACTCGAGCAGCTTGAACTCGGTCGGGCCGAGATGAAGCTCGCGGCCGCCGCGGCGCACCCGGCGCGTCTCGCGGTCGAGCTCGATATCGCCGGCGGCGAGGAGATGGGCGACATGCGCGGGCTTTGTCCGCCGCAACAGGGCGCGCACCCGGGCGAGGAGCTCCGGCACCGAGAACGGCTTCGTGATGTAGTCGTCGGCGCCGGTCGCGAGCCCGCGGACGCGGTCGCCCTCCTCGCCGCGCGCCGTCAGCATGATGACCGGCAGGCGTTCGGTCTCGCGCCTGAGGCGGATGCGCCGGCAGAGCTCGATTCCGGAGAGGCCGGGCAGCATCCAGTCGAGCAGCACGAGGTCGGGCACGGCTTCGCGCAGGCGCAGCTCGGCCTCGTCGCCGCGCGCCACGCTGTCGACGGCGTAACCCTCGGCCTCAAGGTTGTAGCGCAGGAGCAGCGTCAGCGGCTCCTCGTCCTCGGCGATCAGGATGCGCAAGGCCATGGCTCAGGTCTCGGCCTCGACCGGCTCGAAGCTCGAGCGATCGTTCTTCGGGCGCTCGGCGACGACGTTCTCGCCGGTGACGAGATAGTGCACCGTCTCGGCGATGTTCGTGGTGTGGTCGCCGATGCGCTCGATGTTCTTCGCGGCGAACAGGAGGTGGGTGCAGAAGGCGATGTTGCGCGGGTCCTCCATCATGTAGGTGAGGAGCTCGCGGAACAGCGAGGTATAGAGCGCGTCGATGGCGCCGTCGCGGCGCCAGACGTCCATCGCGGCCTCATCCTGCTTCTGGGCGTAGGCGTCGAGCACGTCCTTGAGCTGCGCCTCGCAGAGGTCGCTCATGTGCTGGACGCCGGCGACGATCTTCTGCGGCTGGAAGCGGCCGCTGATCGCGAGCACGCGCTTGGCGATGTTCTTGGCGAGGTCGCCGATGCGCTCGAGATCGCCCGAGATGCGGATCGCCGACACCGTCTCGCGCAGGTCGATGGCCATCGGCTGGCGGCGCACGAGGGTCAGGATGGCGCGCTCCTCGATCGCACGCTGGAGCGCGTCGAGCCGCGGATCGATGGCGATCACCGCCTGGGCGAGCGCCGTGTCGCCGCGAACCAGGGCCGTGATGGCGTCGGCCAGCATCTTCTCGGCGATGCCGCCCATCTCCGAGATCGTGCGGCGCAGATCCTGGAGCTCGGCGTCGTAGGAGCTGACGATGTGGTCCGCCATGGAACCGTTCCTTTTGCGAGCGACGGCGCGATCAGCCGAAGCGGCCGGTGATGTAGTCCTGGGTCTGCTTCTTGTCAGGGTTCATGAAGATCCTCGTCGTCGGACCGAACTCGATCAGCTCGCCGAGATACATGAAGGCGGTGTACTGCGAGATGCGCGCCGCCTGCTGCATGTTGTGCGTCACGATGACGATCGTGAACTCGGTGCGCAGCTGCTCGATCAGCTCCTCGATCCTGCCGGTCGAGATCGGATCGAGCGCCGAGGTCGGCTCGTCGAAGAGGACGAGCTCGGGGCGTTGAGCGATGGCGCGGGCGATGCAAAGGCGCTGCTGCTGGCCGCCAGAGAGGCCCATGCCGGACTGGCGCAGCTTGTCCTTGACCTCGTCCCACAGCGCCGCCTTGCGCAAGGCGCCCTCGACGCGCTGATCGAGCTCGGCGCGCGCGAGCTTCTCGTAGAGGCGCAGGCCGAAGGCGACGTTGTCGTAGATCGACATCGGGAAGGGCGTCGGCTTCTGGAACACCATGCCGATGCGCGAGCGCAGCTCGTTCACGTCGATCGCGTTCGACAGGATGTCGTGCCCGTCGAGGATGATCTCGCCCTCGGCGCGCTGCTCGGGATAGAGGCTGTAGATGCGGTTGAAGCAGCGCAGCAGCGTGGACTTGCCGCAGCCCGAGGGGCCGATCAGCGCCGTCACCTGCCGGTCGAAGAAATCGAGGTTGATGGTCTTGAGCGCCTGGAACTCGCCGTAGAAGAAGTCGAGATTCCGGCAGGCGATCCGTACGCGCGCCGACGGATCGGCTTTCGCGGCGCTCGGCTCCGCCATGGCGGCGAGGCTCGTCATCGTATCCCCCTTCTGACCAGCAGGCGCGCAACGACGGACAGCGCCATAATGGCGACGGTGATGAGGAGCGCGCCCGCCCAGGCGAGCTGCTGCCAGTTCGGATAGGGCGAGAGCGCGAACTGGAAGATCGTGACCGGCAGGTTCGCGACGCCGCCGAGGAGCGAGGCGTTGAACCAGAAGCTGTTGTTCAGCGCCGTGAACAGGAGCGGCGCGGTCTCGCCGGCGATGCGGGCCATGGCGAGGAGGATGCCGGTGACGATGCCGGCCTTGGCGGCGCGCCAGCTGATTTGCATCGTGACCTGCGCCGGCGGCGCCCCCAGCGCCGCGCCGGCCTCGCGCAGGGTGTTCGGCACGAGGCGCAGCATGTCCTCGGTCGTGCGCACGATCACCGGCGTCGCAATGATGGCGAGCGCGACCGCTCCGGCCCAGCCGGAGTAGCCGCCGGTCGGCCAGACGATAAGCGTATAGACGAACAGGCCGATCAGGATGGAGGGCGCCGACAACAGGATGTCGTTGACGAACCGGATGACGTTCGCGAGCCGCGAGCTCTTGCCGTACTCGGACAGATAGGTCCCGGCGAGGACGCCGATCGGGGTTGCGACCGTGATCCCGAGGAAGGTCAGGATGATGCTGCCGACGATCGCGTTGGCGAGCCCGCCACCCTCGCTGCCCGGCCCGGGCGTCACCTCGGTGAAGATCCTTGGCGAGAACGCGGTCAGACCCTCCCAGGCGAGCAGGAGCAGAATCCAGCCGAGCGCGAAGACCCCGAGCGCCGTGACGGCGGCGCAAAACACCTTCATGGCGCGGTCGGCGAGCCGGCGCGGGCGCCGAACGCGCCGCCAACTGGCGGCCTCGGGGGGCGCGGGCGCCGCGTGAGCCTCAGGCATGTCAGTGCGCCTGCACGCGCGAGACGAGGTAGCGCGCCACGACGAGGACGCCGAAGGTGACGAGGAACAGGATGCAGCCGAGCGCGATGAGGGCGTGGAGCTGCATGCCGAGCGCCTCGTTGAACTCGTTGGCGATGCGCGAGGCGATCGTCGAGCCGGGCTCGAAGATCGAGGCGGAGAGGCGGTTGGCGTTGCCGACGACGAAAGTCACGGCCATGGTCTCGCCGAGCGCGCGGCCGAGCCCGAGCATGACGGCGCCGATGATCGAGACACCGGCCTGCGGGATGAGGACGTAGCGCACCACCTCCCAGGTGGTGCAGCCGATGCCGTAGGCGCTCTCGCGCAGCACGGTCGGGATCTGGTCGAGCATGTCGCGCGTGATCGAGGCGATGAAGGGGATGATCATCAGCGCCAGGATGATGCCCGCGGTCGCGATGCCGGTGCCGGAGGGCACCTGCGAGTAGAGGATCGTGCCGACGATCGGCATGCCCTCGACGACGCTGTTGAGCGGCACCTGCACGTAGCGGGCGACGAGCGTCGCGAGCACGAACAGCCCCCACATGCCGTAGATGGTGCTCGGCACCGCGGCGAGAAGCTCGATCGCCGTGCCGATCGGCTGCTTCAGCCAGGGCGGCGCGAGCTGCGTGAGGTAGATCGCGATCCCGAGACTGATCGGAACGCCGAGCACGAGAGCGATGAGCGCGGTCGTCAGCGTGCCGGCCACCGCCGGCCAGGCGCCGTAATTGTCGTTGTTCACGTCCCAGATCGAGCTCGTCAGGAACCCGAAGAAGCCGAACTCGCGGAACACGGGCCAGCCGCCGTAGACCATCGAGCCGAGGATCCCGAGCAGCACGACGAGCACGAAAAGGGCGCAGCCATAGGCCGCGCCCTTGAAGAGCCTGTCGACGGTGGCAAGCGGCGCGGCCCGGCGGACGACATGGGCCGGCCGCTCGATGACGGCCGCTTGCGTCAGCGTGGTCATCCGCCCCTCGCTGCTCTCAGCCGGACCGTGGCGAGGCCGTGCAACGGCCTCAGCTTCCCTTCGCGGCGAAGAGAGGCTTGCCGTCCTTGCCCTTGATCTCCTTCGACCAGACCTGGCGGACCTGGTCGGAAGCCTTGTCCGGCAGCGGCACGTAGTCGAGGTCGCTCGCGAGCTTGTCGCCGCTCTTGTAGGCCCAGTCGAAGAACTTGAGCACCTCGGCCACCTGCTCGGGCTTGTCCGGGGTCTTGTAGACCAGGATGAAGGTCGCGCCGGTGATCGGCCACGCTTGCGCGCCCGGCTGGCTGACGAGCGAGATGCCGAAGCCCGGAGCCGCGCTCCAGTCGGCGTTTGCGGCCGCGGCGGCGAAGGTCTTGTCGTCGGGCGCGACGAACTGCCCGTCCTTGTTCTTCACCTGCGCGACCGGCATGTTGTTCTGCTTCGCGTAGGCGTACTCGACATAGCCGATCGCGTTCGCGACCTGCTTGACGGTCGCGGCGACGCCCTCGTTGCCCTTGCCGCCCTGGCCGGCCGGCCAGTTCACCGTCGTGCCCATGCCGAGCGACGACTTCCACTCGGGCGAGACGCTCGAGAGGTAGTCGGTGAAGATGCTGGTCGTGCCCGAGCCGTCGGAACGGTAGACCGGCGTGATGTTGGCGTCGGGCAGGATCACGCCCTGATTGATCTGTGCGATGCGCGGATCGTTCCACTTCTTGACTTGGCCGCGGTAGATGTCGGCGATGATGTCGCCGGTGAGCTTGAGCTCGCCCGACTTCAGGCCGGGGATGTTCACCACCGGCACGACGCCGCCGAGCACGGTCGGGAACTGGACGAGACCGGATTTCTCGAGGTCGTCGCCCTTGAGCGGCGCGTCGGTGGCGCCGAAATCCACGGTCTTGGCCTTGATCTGGCGGATGCCCCCGCCGGAGCCGATCGACTGGTAGTTCAGCCCGATCCCGGCCTCCTTGCGGTAGGCCTCGGCCCATTTCGAGTAGACCGGGAACGGAAAGGTCGCGCCGGCGCCGGTAATATCGGCCGCGAGCGCCGGGGCACTGGCCGAGGCAGCCGCCAATCCGGCCGCGAGCGCATAAGGGAATAGCTTCATCATCGTCCTCCTGTCCGCGGCGAGCCGGTCTGAGCGACCTCGGCTGGGGGCGCGGCATACGGCCTTGGGGTATCCGTTCGCCACCCACCTATGACGCCTGCATGACAGTCCCGTGACGGGCGGGC
>JAJKJG010000063.1 GCA_021154065.1 Methylobacterium sp. | reverse complement strand
TTGGAGATGGAGCGGGCGATCGGGATCGAACCGACGACATTCAGCTTGGGAAGCTGACGTTCTACCACTGAACTACGCCCGCGAAACTTGTTGTTCTCAGCGCCTTAGCCTCGTCGCGCCGCTGTCGTCAACTCAGGCGCGGACCCTCTCTCGACCCTCGAAGGCACCCTATCAACTTCGCCGCGATTCTGTCCATCATCGCGGGTGTGGGTCACGCCGGCGGGGCGTCCTTCAGGGCCTCGGCGGCCTGTCTTGAGCGGATTCGTAGAGCCAGGCGGTGCCGAGATCGTCGAGCACGCGGCGGCGGGCGAGGTCGGCGCATTTGACTTCGACGGCGTTCAGTCCGTTCGCGAGAGCCTCCGCATCCTCGAGCGAAAGCCCGACCAGCGGCACGTCGCCGAGCGATGCCGGGCGGCCGGTTGCAACCGCGAACACGGTCCACCCGACGCGGTCGGCACGGATATCGAACGGCAACAGCAGCACCGGCGTCCCCCTTGCATCTTGAGGCCGACGATCAGACGGGCCGGTGATGGCTCTCGCAAGGCCGGACCGGGGCCAGGCTGCGGCGCCGGGCATTGTCGAAGGCCTGCCGCAAAGGCCCTAGCCCCGCGCCATCGTTAACGAAACCTTGAGGCTTTGCTTGAGCCCGACCCGTGCGCGTGAGACCGTGCGGTTAAGGGATCGTTAACGGCACGCGAGCGGGGCGATGCGGCAGGCTTTCGGGGTCGACCACACCCGTTCTTCGTGGGCCAGGCTCCGCTTCGCGGCGCTGCTGGCGCTTTTGGCGGCATCGCTGATCGGGGCGGGTTCGGGGTCCGAGGCCAAGGGCCGGGAGCAGAAGACCGCCGGCCTCCCGAGCACGGATGAGCTCCCGGGATTCCAGCAAACCACGCCGTTGTGGGCATGGACCGATTTCTGCAACCGGCATCCAAGCGAATGCGCCGCCGACGCGGCGGAGCCATCGGTCGTTCGTCTCACGAAAGCGACCTGGGACACGATCAATGCCGTCAATCGGCACGTCAACGCGACGATCAAGCCGCTCTCGGATCAGGACCATTGGGGGATGGTGGATCGCTGGGACTTGCCCGAGGACGGCTACGGCGACTGTGAGGACTACCAGCTCCTCAAGCGCAAGCTGCTCGCCGAGAAGGGCCTGCCGCGTCGCGCGATGCGGATGACGGTGGTGATCGACGACAAGCGCGAGGGACACGCCGTCCTGATGGTGCGCACCGACCGCGGCGACTTCATCCTCGACAACAAGACCAATTTCGTCCTCGGCTGGAACCAGACGAGCTACACCTTCGTCAAGCGGGAGGGTGACGACGGCGCATCATGGGTTTCGCTCGGCGGAGTCATCCCCCCGTTCGCGACGGCGAATCGTTAGGCGGACCACTTCCACGATCTGGCCGTCCGCCGAAGCCGAAGGAGCTGCCGCGATGCCGGCCTACATGATCGTCCAGATCAAGGTCACCCGCGAAGAGGGCTGGCCGGAATACCGCGAGCAGGTCTCCCGGCTCTTCGCCGCGCATGGCGGCCGCTACCTCGTCAGAGGCGGACCGGTTGAGGTGCTGGAAGGCTCCCACGACGGTCGCCGCCTCGTGGTGTTCGAGTTCCCGTCGATGGCGGTGATCCGCTCGCTCTGGAGCTCACCGGACTATGCTCGGGTCAAGGCGCTGCGGGAGGGCTCGGGCGAGCTCGACGTCTGGGCCGTGCCGGGCGTCGACTGACGCCTTACCCGGCAAGCATCCGGCGCCCCCGATCCGGCGAGCCTGACGGGCGAGGGCCAAATCCTCAGGAACCATGAGCCTACACTGCCGTTGAAGGCGTACTCCAGCCGGGGACGCGCCGTCGTGGTTCGCAGGTTTTCCCTCCCGCTCCTCGCCGTGCTCGGCCTCGCGGCCGGGGCCGCCGTACCCGCCGTCGGCGAGGACGCAGGCATCTATGCGTTCATCCACTCGCAGCGGCCGGAGCGCGCGGTCGCACCGGCCCGCCCCATGCCGGAGATTGCCCTGCCGCGGTTCGACGTGCAGGCGCCTCGAGCCAGGCTGCCGAGACCGCGCGCCGTCTCCCGTCCACGGCAGGAACGCGAGGAGCGGGAGGAAGCCGCGAAGCCCGTCATGCCGGTCGCGGCAAGGCCGATCGGCGAGGTGTCGAACCCGGTCCCGGCGCTGCTTGCCGACAAGACGCTTCGCGCCGGCGACATCGTCGTGTTCCCCGACGGGCCGCGGGTCTTCAAGGGGCAGCCCGGCGGACGGCATGCGCTTGCCGATTTCGTGAAGATTGCGAGTGCCAAGGGCCTGCCGCAACCGGCGCGCAAGATCGTCAGCGCGATGCTGATCGGGCGAAACGACGCCTGGAGCATGGAAGAGCTGCGCCCGGACCGCCGGCTCGCGAATCGTGCGCGCGATATCGACGCCACCGGATCGACCAGGAAAGCGAGGCGCTCGCGGCGATAGGCGCGAGCGCCGCCGAGCTCCGGCCTCTGGCGCAAGAGGCGTGGTCTAGCGCGGCAGAAGCGTGCCGCGCCCGGCTGCCGCGGCGGCGGCGAAGATTTCGGCCGCTACGGCAAGGTCGGCGAGGGCAAACCCGGGAAAGAGGAACATGATGCGCTCCGCCGGATCGCTGCGGCCGGCGGCAGCGCCGCTGACGAGCGAGGCCAGATCGCAGTCGAAGGGTCCGCCGAAGGCGAGCCGCGCTCTCGTCGACGGATCCTTCGCCTGGACGCGGTCGTCCGTCGCGACGACGCCGAACGCCCGCAAGGTTTCGACGCGCCAGGAGCGCCCGAGATCGACCGCCGAGACGAAGGTTCCGGGGCACAGACTCCCGCCGTCCAGGAAGGCGGCCGGCGCCGCGCCGGCCGGAACGCTCGTCACCACGACGTCGCAGGCGAGCGCTTCGTCGGGCGTGCGCGCGATCTTCGCATCGAGGCCTTCGGCGCCGGCCGCTTCTCTCAAGCCTTCGGCCGAGGCCGAACCTCGCGAATAGCAGACCACCCTCCGCACGCCGGGCAGGATCTCGCGCAGCGCAGCGAGGTGGCCGTGCGCCTGCGCGCCGCAGCCGACGAAGCCGATCGATTCGCTGTCCTGGCGCGCCAGGTATTCCGCCGCCAGCGCCGACATGGCAGCCGTGCGGACGACGGTGAGCACGTTGCCGTCGAGGATCGCCGCCGGAACGCCGGTCGCCAGATCGCTCAGGATGACGAGCCCGTTGACGCCGGCGAGACCTCGCGCGGCATTCTCCGCCGCCACGCCGACCCATTTCGTCGCCGCGAAGGCTGGGTCGGGCGAGGCAGCGCAGAGGGATTGAAAGAAATGGCCGGGCGCGATCGCCACGGTCAGCTTCGGCTCGACATGGGTGCGCCCCTCGGCATGGAGGCGGAACGCGCGCGCGAGGGCGGCGCGCAGCCGGCCGGGCGGCACGCCGAGGGCAGCGATATCGCGCCCGGTCAGGTAGAGAACACCGTCCATTGTCGCCCCTCAGGCGCCGCGATCCGCCGGCGCATCGAACTCACGCGCGATCTTCTCCGAGACCGGCACACCGTGACGAAACCGCCCGATCGAAAACGGCGCAAGCGGCGTCGGCGTCGCCCCGTCCAGGATCATCTCGGAAAGCACTGCTCCGACGCCCGGTCCGAGCTGGAAGCCATGACCGCAGAAGCCGAAGGCATGGAAAAGCCCCGGCGTGGTCTCGCTCGTTCCGATCACCGGCAGCATGTCGGCGCAATAACCTTCGATGCCCGACCAGGCGCGAATGACGCGCGCCCCGCGCAGCATCGGCGCCATGCGGGAAAGATGGGCCATGGCCGTCAGCACCTTCCTGGCGGGCACCGGCGTCCGGTTGAGGAGCGGGTCCGCGGCCGTGCGGGGGTAGCCCGCCACGATGACGTTCCCCCGGGGGACTTGCCGGAAGATGACGGATCCGCTCATCGCCTGCACCGACGGACGAATGGCGTAGGGCAGCGGCTCGGTCACGAATTGCGGCGGGCCCGCCGCAAACATCTGCGCGCTTTCCCCGAAGCATGCCGCGATCTCGAGCGCCCACGCGCCCGCCGCATTGACGAGCTTCGCGCAACTCAAGCGGTCGCCGGTGCCGGTCTCGAGCACGAAGCCGTCTTTCTCGGCACGCGCGTTGACGACACGGGTGTTCTGGTAACGGGCGGCGCCGAGACGCTGCGCCGTCCTGATGACGGCCGGGCTCACGAGCCGCGGGTTTGCCGTCGCGTCCCGCGCCGAGAACGTTCCGGAGTGAAGCTCGCCGCCAAGCCAAGGCCAGCGCCGCCGCAGCTCGTCTCCCGAAAGGCGCTCGATCGAAAGCCCGTGCGCTTCGGCGTCCTTGGCGTACTGCACGAGCTTTTCGTCGTCGCCGGCGTCGGCCGCGATGTACAGGTGTCCCGTCGCCGCAAATTCGCAGCGCTCGCCGATCAGCGTGTCGATCGTCTCCCAGAGGGCATGGGAGCGAAGCGCCAGCGGATATTGCCCCGGGTGGCGTCCCTGGAGGCGCAGGTTGCCGAAGTTCACGCCGCTTGCCTGGGCACCGACGAGGCCCTTGTCGAGAACCGCCACCCGTGCGCCGCGTCGCGCCAGGAAATACGCCGTCCAGACGCCCATGAGGCCGCCGCCGACGATCGCGACATCGGCGGTCCGGACGCTCATCCGTCCGCCGCCCCGCCGGGCGGAGCCGGCCGCGGCGCGATGAGCGACCCGCCTATCGCCATGGAGCGATCATCGACGTAGCCTATGAGGGGCGTACGGCGTGTCAAGAATGCGCGTCCGATCCGACACGGAGCGTCATGGGTCCGCAAACGATCGTGGTGTTCGGGACCGGGGCTTTCGCCGCCCGAATCGTCTTCGACATCGCCGCCACCGCGGCGCAGCCGGTCCGGGTCGTGATCGCGGGCCGGAACCGCGAGCGGCTTGCATGGCTCGCGACCGCGTCGGCGGCGCGGGCCGTGATCTTCGCCCGCCCGGCGGCCTTCGTCGCGCAGACGTGCGATCTCCTCGACGCCGACCAAGTGGAAGCCGTCCTCGCGACGGAACGCCCAAGCGTCGTCGTGCAGGCGGCGTCCGTCCAGACCTCGTCCGTCATTGCCGCGACCGGCGACGCCTGGAGCCGGCTCGTCGCCGAAGGCGGGTTGAGCGCCACCGCGGTGTTCCAGGCGGTGCTGAGCACGCGCGTCGCCGTCGCCATGGCCCGGCTCGGGACGGAGGCCCGGCTCGTCAACTGCTCGTTTCCGGACGTCGTGAACCCGATGATCGTGGCAGCCGGCCACCGGGTTGCCTGCGGCATCGGCAATGTGGCGATCCTCGCGAACGTCTTCGCCGCGCAGAGCGGGGTAATCGAGCCCGGCCGGCTGAAGGTGCTGGCGCATTACCAGACCATCGCGCCGTGGCGGCGGCCGCCGGAGGCGCGCTCCGGGCCGGCGCCGCGCGTGTTCATCGACGACGCCGAGGTCGCCGATGTCTTTGCGAGGTTCCGGGCCGCGCGGCTGACGCCGGAGCCGGCGATCGAGATCTCGGGCGCGAGCGGCGTGCCGCTCATCCTGGCGCTCGCATCCGGAGCGACGTGGCGCGGCCACGCGCCAGGGCCGAACGGTCTCCCGGGCGGCTATCCGGTGAGGATCGATGCCGGCGCCGTCGCTCTCGACCTGCCGGCCCCGTTCAGCCGCGAGGAAGCCGTCGCCTGGAACGCCCGTTTCGAGGAGGAGAACGGTCTGACGGTGGATCGGAACGGGCGGGCTCATTACACAGGCAAGCTGAGGGCGCTGCTGGCGCGCCACGCGCCGAGCCTTGCCGACGGCTTCGCCATCGCCGACCTCGACGAGGTTCATCAAGCCATGGACGCGCTGCGTACGCGCCTTCAGGCCCGCAGCTGAGGTTTCGGTCAGTGCCGTGAGGTCGTCATGACGCGCGCGAGCTCTTGCGGCGCGCAAGCCTGTCCTGGAGCGTGAGCCAGGCGAAGACCGCCGGCATGAACCAGGCCTTGCCGGCAAAGAGCGGGACGGCGGGCGGCGGACGGAAATCCAGCGCCGAGCGTCCGGTTTCCTCGCCGAGGATCTGCTTTGCCGCCTTCTCCCCGGCCCAGCGCGCCCACACCACGCCCGATCCGCAATAGCCCGCGGCATAGCGCAGCCCGCGCCGCGAGAAGATGCGCGGAACCATGTCGCGGTTCATGGCGACGTGGCCGTACCAGCTGTGCGTGATCTCGGCGCCGTCGAGCACGGGGAAGATGTCGACGAGGGCCCTTCTCAGGTTCTCGGTCGGCCAGTCGGGATCGCCGGCGATCGTGCCGTCGCGCCCGCCGAACAGGATGCGCTCGCCGTCCGGCGAGGGGCGGTAGTAGTAGTGCAGCTTTCGCGTCTCGCTGCACATCATCCGCCGCGGCATCAGCTCGCCCATGAGATTGGCCGAGAGCGGCGCCGTGGCGATCATCCGGCTGCGCACCGGCACGAGGCGCCGGCGCAACCAGCGGTCCGAGGCATCGGCGTAGCCGTTCACCCCGACAATCACGTCGCGGGCGCGGATGGTGCCGCGCGCGGTCGCGACCTCGTGCCCGTCGCGCTCGCTTGAGATCCCCTGGACGGCCGTCTCGCCATGCACGGCAGCGCCGGCCGCGAGCGCCAGCCGCAAGAGGCCGGCGTGGAACTTCGCCGGGTGCAGCCCGCCGATGTCCATGCGAACCGCGCCGCCATGGTAGAAATCGGTCCCGAGCACCGCACGCTGCTCGCTTCTCGGCACGGCGTAGGCCTCGATACCGAAGCTCCGGTTCAACGCCTCCGCGTCCCGTGCGAGCCGGTCGTAGTCGCCCGGGGCGGAGGCGCCGCTGAAGCGGCCGGTCAACGCGAAATCGCAGTCGATCCGCTCCTCGGCGATGAAGCGGTAGAGATCCTCGCGCGCGGCCTTCGCCTCGGCGAGGATCGCGGCGGCTCGATCCTCGCCAAAGCGCTTGGCGAGCTCGGCATGGCCGGGGCGCAAATTGCCGCTTGTGATGCCGCCGTTGCGCGTCGACGCGCCCTCGCCCGGGCGCTGCCTGTCGAAGACCTTGACCGAGCGGCCGGCCCGGGCGAGCCGGATCGCGGCAGCGAGCCCGGTGTAGCCTGCGCCGACGATGACCACGTCCGCGGCGGCCGGCACCGGCTTCGGCTCGAGCGCCGTGAGCGGCGCATCCGACCACCAGTAGACGTCGTTCTTCCGCATCGCAGTCTCCGGCCCTCGCCGCGGCTCAACTCCTCGTCATCGGGATCGCGCCGAGGAAATCCCGCTTGCCGAGCTCGACGCCGCACCGGCGCAGGATGGCGTAGGCGACGGTGAGGTGGAAATAGAAGTTCGGCAGCACGAAGTGGTTGAGATAGTCCCGACCCTTCATGTGGCCCTTGTTGTCGGGGCCGAGCGGAAACGTGACGTCGCGATCGGCGGCGGCATCGATCACCGCAGGATCGAGCGTCTTCAGGAAGGCGGTCGTTTTCGCGATCCGCTCCTTCAGCTGCGCGAAGGTGGTCTCGTTGTCCTCGTAGCGCGGCGCTTCGATGCCGGCGAGGCGGGCGGAGCCGTTCTTCGCCTGGTCCGAGGCGATCTGCACCTGACGGGCGAGCCCGAACATATCCGGCGCAAGGCGCCACGATGTCAGCACCAGGGGATCGATTTTCTTCGCCGAGGCATGAGCTTCCGCCTTGTCGAGAACCGCGGCGAGCGCGGTAAGCCCGATCTCGAAAACGGCGAGGGACGCCTGGGACATCGCGGAGGACATGGGCTCATCCTTGAGGATCGGGGCGCAAGGCAGCCTGCACCCGCTCGGAAAATTCAGTCGTGATCATCCTTAGCCCGAGATGGATTCCCGGCGAAACCCTTCACAAAGCCGCCGCGCAATGGCGGATCGATCGCATCCCACTATGATGAGCGGGCATTTGCGCGGGGGAGAGGGATGGATCAGTTCGTGCTTTCGACGACCGAGGGGCGCGTCGCGCTCCTCACGCTCAACCGCCCCGAGATCCTCAACGCGTGGCACCGCCCGATGCGCACCATGCTCGTCGCGAAGCTCGAGGCGGCGGAGCGGGAGCCGGCGGTCGGTGCCATCGTCATGACCGGCGCGGGCGATCGCGCCTTCGGCGCCGGGCAGGATCTGAACGAGACCAAGACGTTCGATCCCGACCGCGCCGAGGAGTGGATGCGCGAGTGGGAAGAGCTCTACGACCGCCTGCGCTCGCTGTCGAAGCCGCTCGTCATCGCGCTGAACGGCTTGGCGGCGGGCTCGGCCTTCCAGGTGGCGCTGCTCGGCGACATGCGCGTCGGCCATCCCGGCGTGACGATGGGCCAGCCGGAGATCAACTCCGGGATCGCGAGCGTCACCGGGCCGTGGATCATGCGCGAGATGCTTGGCCTGGCGCGGACGGTCGACCTGACGCTGACCGGCCGGATTAGGGCGGCGGACGAGTGCCACGCCATCGGCCTGATCAACCGGCTCGTGCCCGAGAACGAGGTCAGGTCGGCAGCGATGGCGCTCG
>JAJKJG010000062.1 GCA_021154065.1 Methylobacterium sp. | reverse complement strand
GGGATGTACTGCCGCGGCACGACGCCGCCGGTGATCTTGTCCTCGAACGCGAAGCCCTCGCCGCGCGGCAGCGGCCTGACCTCGATCACCGCGTCGCCGAACTGGCCGTGGCCGCCGGTCTGCTTCTTGTGCCGGCCGCGGGCGCCGGCCGGCGCCTTGATGGTCTCGCAATAGCCGACCTTGGGCTTGCCGGTCTCGACCCCGACCTGGAAGCGCGATTGCAGGCGCTCGAACGCGACGCGCAGATGCATCTCGCCCTGGCCGAGGAGGCGCATCTCGCCCATATCGGCCTTGTGCTCGAGGGTCAGCGCCGGATCCTCCTCGATGATCTTGTGGATCGCGCTCGTCAGCCGCACGTCGTCCTTGCGGTCCTTGACCCGGACCGAGAAGGCGTAGACCGGCTCCGGCGGGGCGACGGAGGCGATCGCGTTCGGCCGCGTCTTGCCGGCGGCGAAGCAATCGCCGGTGGCGATGGTGTCGAGCCGGCCGAAGCCGAGCGTCTCGCCCTCGCGCGCCTCGGTCTGGCGCGTCGTCTGGCTGCCGACGAAGGCGACGAGGCCGCCGATGCGGGCCTCCGAGCCGCTCGATCCGACGACCGTGTCGCCTTCCTTGAAGCCGCCGCGCAGGACGCGCGCGATCGAGAGCTTGCCGCCGTGGCTCGTGTGCAGGCTCTTCATGACCTGGGCGAGCGGCGGGCCTGAATCGGCGACGCCGAGCCGGCCGCGGGTGTCGGCGAGGCGCGGCGCCTCGTGGCGCAGCGCCTTGAGCAGCCGGGTGACGCCGTTGCCGCGCTCGGCCGAGCCGATCATCGCCGGCACGACCTGGCGCTCGCGCAGCTCCTTCGCCAGATCCTCGAAGACGCGGTCCTTCGGCGGCTCGATTTCGGAGATCAGGTCCTCCATCAGCGCGTCGTCGTGGTCGGCGAGGCGCTCGAGCATCGAGAAGCGCGCCTCCTTCTCGCGCGGCAGCTCGCCGTCCGGGAGCTCGACCACCTCGCTCGGGGCGTGCTCGCGGTAGACGAAGGCGCGCTCGAGCGCGAGGTCGATGAAGCCGACGGCGATGCCGTCCTTCCAGATCGGGATCTGGCGCAGGAGCAGCGGCGTCCGCGACGCCTTCTGGAGGAGCGCCAGCGTCTCGCGGACGCGCCGGCTCGCGACGTCGATCTTGTTGATGAACAGGAAGCGCGGGATGTCGGCCTCCTCGAGCTCGCGCAGCACGAGCTCGAGCGCCGGGATCTTGCGGTCGTCCGCCTCGCAGACCACGACCGCGGCGTCGCAGGCCGGCATCACGGTGCGCATGTCGTGCGCGAACTCGACCGAGCCCGGGCAGTCGACGAAGGTGAAGGTCTCGTCGAGGAATTTGCAGGTCGCGAAATTCGGCTCGACGCTCATCGCGTGGGCGCGGGCCTCGGCGCTCGAATCGCCGACCATGTTGCCGGTGTTGGCGCGCCCGGCGCGCTCGATCGTTCCGGTGCGCTCGAGGATGGCTTCGAGGAGGGAGGTCTTGCCGCTCTGGAAAGGGCCCACGATGGCGATGCACCGAGGACCCGCATCTGGTCTGCCGTTTGCCATGATCATTCCTCCTCTCGCTCCGGCGCCTTCTCGCGAGCGCTCGATCGGGAATGCTCTGCCTCTCCCGCCGCGATGGCAAGCCCCCGCAAACCGCGCCGAAATGCAAAACGGCCGGGCGTTGGCCCGGCCGCATGAAAGGACTTGTGCGCGCCTCAGCCGCGGCGGCGGCCGCGCGGCGGCGGATCCATCGGCGGCGGCGCCGCGACGAGGATCAGGTCGGCGACGCCGACCGCGAGGTTGAGGCCGGCCTGCCCGGTGACCGAGAGCGGCTGCAGGGCGATCGAGCGGTCCGAGCCGCCGACGAGGACGTTCGCCCCGACGCCGCCGACGACGGTCGCCTCGGCCGTCGCGCCGGCATAAACGCCGGCGAGCGCGCCGCGGGAGATGCGGCCGCTCGGCGCGAGCACGCTCCAGGCCATCGTCCCGCCGGCCGTCGCGCCGATGTCGAGGCCGAACTTGCGGATCGCGCCGGTGTAGACCTCGTACTCGCCGCGCGAGTTGCGGAAGTTGCAGATGAGTTCCTTCTGCGAGGTGATGATCAGCCCGACGCCGCCCGACACGTCGCATTGCAGGAGCCCGACCTGCGTGTTCTGCGCCTGCGCCGGCGCGCCCGCGACGAGGCCGAGAAGCGCCGCTGCGCCCGCCATGATCAACCTGCGAAATGCCATCTGTGAAGCTCCTGCCGGGGGGTCCCGCTAACGTGGCCGTAAGAGCGGTATGAGGCGAAACCGGGGCAGGAGCCGACCCCTCGGGTGCCGCCAATCTCGCGCGAATTTGAAAGACGGCGCTCGCCGCCGGCGCTACAACTCCGCCGCATAGGGTTGCAGGAGCCCCCCTTCGCGAGGAGCAGACGTATGGCCAAGCTCAATGTCAACGGCACCGTCCACACGGTGGAGGTCGAGCCCGACACGCCGCTGCTGTGGGTGATCCGGGAGCAGCTCGGCATGACCGGCACGAAGTACGGCTGCGGCATTGCCCAGTGCGGCGCCTGCACGGTCCATATCGACGGCGCCGCGACGCGCTCCTGCTCGCTGCCGGTGAGCGCCGTCTCCGAGAGCCAGAAGATCGTCACCATCGAGGGCCTGTCGCCGGACGGGCAGCATCCGGTGCAGAAGGCCTGGCTCGCGCTCGACGTGCCGCAATGCGGCTATTGCCAGGTCGGCATGATCATGGCCTCGGCGGCGCTTCTCGCCAGGACGCCGAAGCCGACCGACGCCGACATCGACGCGGAGATCACGAACATCTGCCGTTGCGGCACCTACAACCGCGTCCGCGCCGGGATCAAGCTTGCCGCCGAGGGCGGCGAGATGCGGCGCGGTTGATCGGGAGGCCATCATGACGACAGCGCTACAGGTCTCGCGCCGCAAGTTCCTCGCCGGCTCGACCGCCGCGACCGCCGGGCTGTCGCTCGGCTTCCATGTCCCGTTCGCCGGCAACGCCGCCGCGCAGGGAGCCATGGCCCCCGAGCTCAACGCCTGGGTGGTGATCCGCCCCGACGACACGATCGTCGTGCGCATCGCGCGCTCCGAGATGGGACAGGGCACGCTCACCGGCCTCGCCCAGCTCGTCGTCGAGGAGCTCGAGGGCGACTGGTCGAAGGTCACGACCGAATATCCGACGCCCGGCCAGAACCTCGCCCGCAACCGCGTCTGGCAGAGCTACTCGACCGGCGGCAGCCGCGGCATCCGCGAGTCGAACGAGTACGTCCGCAAGGGCGGCGCGGCGGCGCGCGAGATGCTGATCCAGGCGGCGGCGAACGCCTGGGGCGTGCCGGCCTCCGAATGCAAGGCCGCAAAGAGCGTCGTCACCCATACGCCGTCCGGACGCACGACCACCTACGGCAAGGTCGCGGAAGCGGCCGGCAAGCTCGAGCCGCCGAAGGACATCAAGCTCAAGGACCCGAAGGACTGGACGATCGCCGGCAAGCCGCTCGCTCGCCTCGACACAGCCGAGAAGCTTACCGGCAAGCAGATCTACGGCACCGACCTCAAGCTCCCGGGCATGCTCAACGCCTCGATCAAGGACTGCCCGGTCTTCGGCGGCAAGGTGAAGTCCTTCGACGCCGCCAAGGTGCAGGGCATGCCGGGCGTCAAGAAGGTGGTGCAGGTCGGCGATTCCGCCGTCGCCGTCGTCGCCGACACCTGGTGGCGGGCAAAGACCGCGCTCGACGCGCTGCCGATCGTCTGGGACGAGGGTCCGAACGCAAAGCTCTCGAGCGACGGCATCGCCCAGTGGCTGAAGGAAGGGCTCGACGCCACGGACAACGTCTTCGTCGGCAACCAGGCCGGCGATGCCAAGGGCGCGCTCGCGACCGCCGCGAAGAAGGTCGAGGCGGTCTACAGCTACCCCTACCAGAACCACGCCACCATGGAGCCGATGAACGCCACGGCCCTATGGACGCCCGACAAATGCGAGGTCTGGACGCCGACCCAGAACGGCGAGGCGGCGCTCGCCGCCGCGACCGAGGCATCCGGGCTGCCGATCGCCAAGGTCGACGTGCATAAGATCCATCTCGGCGGCGGCTTCGGCCGGCGCGGCGCCTTCCACGATTACGTCCGCCAGGCGGTCGCGATCGCCAAGCAGATGCCGGGCACGCCGATCAAGCTGATCTGGACCCGCGAGGAAGACATGATGCACGGGGCCTACCACCCCGTGACGCAGTGCAAGCTCGTCGGCGGCCTCGATGACAAGGGCAACCTGACGGCGCTGCACATGCGCATCTCCGGCCAGTCGATCCAGGCCGCGGTGCGCCCGGAAGGGCTGCAGAACGGCAAGGACCCGATCGTCTTCCAGGGCCTCAACCCGTCGGGGCCGGAGGCGGCGATCGGGTACACAGTTCCGAACGTGCTGATCGACCACGCAATGCGCAACCCGCCGGTGCCGCCCGGCTTCTGGCGCGGCGTCAACCTGAACCAGAACGCGCTTTATCTCGAGTGCTTCATCGACGAGATCGCCCATGCGGCGGGCCAGGATCCGCTCGAGTTCCGGCGCAAGCTGATGGCGAACCACCCGAAGCACCTCGCGGTCCTCAACACCGTGGCGGAGGGCGTCGGCTGGGGCAAGCCGGCGGCGAAAGGCGTGTTCCGCGGCCTCGCCCAGACCATGGGCTACGGCAGCTACGTCGCCGGCGCCGCCGAGGTCTCGCTCGACGACAAGGGCCAGCTGAAGATCCACCGCATCGTCGCGGCAACCGATCCGGGCCACGTGGTCAATCCCGAGCAGGTCGCGCGTCAGGTTGAAGGCTCTTTCGTCTACGGCCTCTCGGCGGCGCTCTACGGCGAGTGCACCGTCAAGGGCGGCCGCATCGAGCAGGAGAACTTCGACACTTACAACGTCATGCGCATCAACGAGATGCCGCAGGTCGAGGCCCACGCGGTTCCCTCCGGCGGCTTCTGGGGCGGCGTCGGCGAGCCGACGATCGCGGTCGCGGCGCCGGCGGTGCTCAACGCGATCTTCGCCGCGACCGGCAAGCGCATCCGCAACCTGCCGCTCAAGAACCACGACCTCGGCAGGGCATGATCTCCCGGATGACGCGCGGCGGCGACACTCGCCGCGCGCCCTCCCCGTTCAGGACGCCCCCATGATGGCGCGTCGCGCCTCGCTAGCGGCAATTCTCGTCGGCTTGTCGGCATCGGCGTCGGCGCAAGCACCCGTGCCGCCCGGCGCGGCGGCGTGCTCCGGCTGCCATGCGCCGGCGCGGCTCGGCTCGCCGGTGGTTCCCATCGACGGCCGCCCGGCGCCCGAGATCGTGCAGGCCATGCAGGAGTTCCGCTCCGGCCAACGCGCGGCGACCGTGATGGACCGCATCGCCAAGGGCTTCTCGGACGACGAGACCCGGGCCATTGCGGCCTGGCTCGCCGCCCAACGCTAGGAGCCAGAATGTCGGGGCCGCACTCCCACGTCCTCATCCTGAGGTGCGAGGCCGAAGGCCGAGCCTCGAAGGACGCAACGCCGCCGATGCCGCGCCCGACCGCCGGTGCGTGCTTCGAGGCTCCCCCGGGTCGAGCCCGGGGTCGCACCTCAGCATGAGGAGAGTTTTGTTGACCTTCCACAGTATGCGCCAGCCCGACCGCCGCACCCTCCTCAAAGCTCTCGGCGCCACCGCCGCGGTCCCGCTTCTCCCCCGCCGGAGCCTCGGTCAGGCGGCGCCGCGGGTCGTCGTGGTCGGCGGCGGCTTTGCCGGCGCGACCTGCGCCCGCGCCGTGAAACGCAACCTGCCGGATGCCTCCGTGACGCTCGTCGAGGCGAGCCCGACCTTCACGGCCTGCCCGTTCAGCAACGGCGTCATCGCCGGCCTGCGCGACCTCGCCGAGCAGCAGTTCGGCTACGACGGCGTGCGCAAGGACGGCGTCGAGGTCGCGATCCAGCCGGCGACCGCGGTCGATCCCCACCGGCGCGAGATCACGCTCGGCGACGGCGCGAAGCTCGCCTACGACCGCCTCGTGCTCGCGCCCGGCATCGATCTCCGCTTCGACGCGCTCGCCGGCTACACCGAAGACGCCGTGGAGGCGATGCCGCATGCCTGGAAGGCCGGCCCGCAGACGCTGCTCCTCCGCCGCCAGCTCGAAGCCATGGAGGATGGCGGCACGGTCGTCATCTCGGCGCCGGCGAACCCCTTCCGCTGCCCGCCCGGCCCTTATGAGCGCGCGAGCCTCATCGCCCATTTCCTCAAGACCAAGAAGCCGCGCGCCAAGCTGATCGTCCTCGACGCCAAGGACGCGTTCTCGAAGCAGCGCCTGTTCCAGGCCGCCTGGAAGGAGCTCTATCCGAACCTCGAATGGGTGTCGCTGTCGGCCGGCGGCAAGGTCACGGCGGTCGAGCCCGCGACCAAGACCTTCGTCACCGATTTCGGCCGACACCAGGCGGCGGTCGCGAACGTCATCCCGCCGCAGCGCGCCGGGCGTATCGCCGAGGCGGCCGGCGCCGCCGACCGCACCGGCTGGTGCCCGGTCGATCCGACGAGCTTCGAATCGAAGCTGCAGCCGAACATCCACGTCATCGGCGACGCCTCGATCGCCGGCGCGATGCCGAAATCGGCGTTCACGGCCAACGCCCAGGCCAAGGTCTGCGCCGCCGCGATCGCCGCCCTGCTCAAGGGCGCGACGCCGGCCGAGCCGAAGCTCATCAACACCTGCTACAGCCTCGTCGCGCCCGATTACGGCATCTCGGTCGCCGGCGTGTACAGGCCCGCGAACGGCGTCTTGGCCGACGTCGAAGGCGCCGGCGGCGTCAGCCCGGCCGACGCGCCGCGCTCGTTCCGCTCGCTCGAGGCGACCTATGCCGAGGCGTGGTTCAAGACCATCACCAACGAGGTCTTCGGGTAGGACCGTGCCTGTGCGCGTCGCGATCGCCGCCGGCCTTGCCGCGATCCTCTGTGCGGGCGCGGCGCAGGCGCAGCTGCGCCCGTTCGCGATCGTCGACGACGCGATCCCGCAAAGTCTCGCCGGAGCGCCCGGCGACCCGGTTCGCGGGCGGGCGATCGTCGCGAGCCGCCAGGTCGGCCTCTGCCTGCTGTGCCATTCCGGCCCGTTCCCGGAGGAGCGCTTCCAGGGCGACCTCGCGCCGAGCCTCGCCGGCGCCGGCTCGCGCTCGACGGAGGGCCAGCTGCGCCTGCGCATCGTCGACGCGAGCCGCCTGAACAGCGCCACGATCATGCCGCCCTATTACCGGACCGACGGCCTCGCCCGCGTCGCCGCGAACTTTCGCGGCAAGCCGGTGTTGACCGCAGAGCAGATCGAGGACGTGGTCGCCTACCTGACGACGCTCAGAGAATGAGCCCGAGACGATGAACCGCGCCTGCCGCCGCAGACCCAGTCGACGCGATCTTCTCGCGGCCGCGGCCGCCCTCCCGGCCGCCGGCTGCCTGTCCGTCGTTGCGATCCGCCCCGCCCGCGCGGCCGTGCCGGAGACGATGGAGGCGGCGATCCGCGAGTTCGCCGGCGAAGCCGCGATCCGCGACGGGCGCGTCAAGCTCGAGATCCCGGCGCTCGTCGAGAACGGCAATTCCGTCACCCTAACCGTCGCCGTCGAGAGCCCGATGAGCGCCGCCGATCATGTCAAGACGATCGCCGTCTTCAACGAGAAGAACCCGCAGCCGAACGTCGCCGTGTTCCACCTCGGGCCGCGCTCCGGACGGGCTCGCGTCGAAATCCGCAT
>JAJKJG010000061.1 GCA_021154065.1 Methylobacterium sp. | reverse complement strand
GCGGTGACGCCGAGCCCGTGCAGATAGTCGAGCCGGCGCATCAGGCCCTGGAAGTCGCCGATGCCGTCGCCGTTGGCGTCCATGTAGGTGCCGACGGAGAGGCAATAGATGACGGCGTTCTTGTACCAGAGGTCGTTGATCACGCCGGCGCTCCCGAAAGGCTCGCAGCGACAACGATCGGCGCGGCGTTGCGTTCGGCGCGGACCGCGCGTCCCCGAGCGCCGCGTCCCGCCTTTCCTGCGGCGATCAGATCGTCAGCTGCCCCGCCTTTGCGGCGGCGTAGCGTTCGCCGATTTTCTGCCAGTTGACGACGTTCCACCACGCCTTGAGGTAGTCCGGCCGGCGGTTCTGGTATTTGAGATAATAGGCGTGCTCCCAGACGTCGTTGCCGAGGAGCGCGCGCTGGCCGTCCATCAGCGGCGAATCCTGGTTCGGCTTCGAGACGAGCGCGAGCTTGCCGTCCGGGGCGACGGTGACGAACACCCAGCCGGAGCCGAAGACGCGGCCGCCGGCGGCGTTGAAGTCGTCCTGCATCTTCTGCACGCCGCCGAGGTCGCGGGCGATCGCGCTCTTCAGCTCGCCCGCCGGCTCGCCGCCGGAGCCGCCCATGATCTGCCAGAACATCGAGTGGTTCGCGTGCCCGCCGCCGTTGTTGCGCACGAGCGTGCGGATGTTGTCCGGCAGCGCGTTGAGGTTCCCGAGGATCTCGTGCAGCGGCTTTGCGGCCCAGTCGCCGCCCTGCGCCGCGGCGGTGTTGAGGTTGTTGACGTAGGCCGCATGGTGGCGGTCGTGATGGATCTCCATCGTCTGGGCGTCGATGTGCGGCTCGTTCTTGTTTGCCGGGTAGGGCAGGGGATCGAGTTTGAAGGGTGCCGCCGGCGCCTGGGCGTAAGCCGGGCCGACGACGCGCGCGGCCGCGACCGCGCCAAGGCCGGTGAGAACGTGACGACGGTTCAGCATCGATTCCTCCCTTGGGACAAGCGCGGACCATAGCGGTTTCGCGCACAAAGCGCATGCCGGTGGGCGAGCCGCTGGCTGGCCGTCGAAAATCCGATAAAGGAGCGCGTGAATCGATCTGGAAAGCGCAAAAGGACCGGCAATGGCCAAGAACACGATCTACGTTTGGTATGACAAGGACGCCGAGGCTGCGGCCCGCTTCTACGCCGAGACGTTTCCGGACAGCGCGGTGGGCGCCGTCCACCGCGCGCCCAGCGACTACCCGTCCGGAAAGAAAGGCGATGTGCTGACGGTCGAATTTACGGTCGCCGGAATACCCTGCATCGGCCTCAACGGCGGTCCCGTCTTCAAGCACAACGAAGCGTTCTCGTTCCAGATCGCCACCGACGATCAGGAAGAGACCGACCGGTACTGGAACGCGATCGTCGGCAATGGTGGCCAGGAGAGCGCCTGCGGCTGGTGCAAGGACAAGTGGGGCATCTCCTGGCAGATCACGCCGCGCGTGCTGACCGAGGCGGTGGCGGCGGGCGGCGATGAAGCCAAGCGCGCCTTCGATGCCATGATGGAGATGAAGAAGATCGACATCGCCGCGATCAAGGCAGCGCGGCGCGGCTGACGATCCACCCTGGCGCAGAGCCACGGATCAGTTCGCAACCGCGTGCCGGGTTGCGGCCGTTAGAGAGCATGATCCGCTCGGACTGAAGCAGCGCCGCAAAGCGGCGACGCGTTCCCTCACCCTTGCGGGCGATCGGATTCACACAAAGCCGGCGCGCAATTCCCCTCCCCCCTTGTGGGGGAGGAGGAGCGACGACTCGGCCAGCATCCGTCCGAGCGGATTTCGCGCTAGAAGTCGAAGCCGACCTTGAGCTTTACCTGGTGGCGCTCGAAATCCTTGAGGTTCAGGCGGCGGTGCCGGAGCGGCAGGTCGGGTGCGACCGGCGCCGGCGGCTCCTCGCCGGCCGCGAGCGCGGCGGCAAGCGCATCGGCGGTCGCGTTTGAAGCCTCGACGATGGCGGCGGCGCGCTCGGGGCGGTTCACCGCCTCGCGGCCCGCGACCTGGACGTTCCAGGCGGCGGAGAGCCAGACATTCCCCGACTGCGCGAACAGCGTCGGTCCGACAAAGAACGCGTCGCCGCTGTAGCGGCTGAGCGACAGACCTTCATAGGTGCGTTGGTAGCGCGCCTCGGCGCCGAGAAGGACCTTCGGCGCGACCTGCACGGCGAGCGCCGCGCTCACGCCGGGCCTGCCGCCGCGCTCCGACGCGAGCGCGTTGCGCTCGCGGAAGCGCGCGACGTCGTAGAGCAGGTTCACCGCGCCAAAGAGGACGCCGGGCACGAGCTCGCGGTCGAAGATCAGCTTGTTCTCGGCGCCGACGCCGCGGCCGGCGAGCCCCGACCCGCCATCGATCCGCGACGCGAAGCTCGGCTCGAGCTGCAGCGTGAGGCCGAACGGGCCCTTGCTGCGGTCGAGGAAGCGCCAGCGGACCTGGGTGCCGAAGCCGTTGAAGGCGCAGCGCCCGCCGACGTCGTCGAACTCGGGCACGTTGCGGATGCGGTGGCAGTCGCCGAGCGCCGAGAACGACATGTTGAAGTCGTCGGTGACGCCGAAGCCGAACTCGGTCTTCGTGTCGAGCGCCCGGTAGGCGCCGATGCGCTTGCCGATCCGCGGCGTCGCCTCGGCCGACAGGCCCTTGCCATTGGCGTCGCCGGTGTCGGAGCCGGCCGTGAAGCCGAAGATATTCTCGGTCTCGACGGCTTTGTCGCGATCGGCGCCGTGAGCGCCGGCGCCGGGTTCGTCGTCGTCCGCGAGAGCCGGCGGCGATAGCCCGGCGCAGCCGGCGATCGCGATCGCGACCGCGACAAAGCCCCACTTTCGCATCAACCCACCCCGGTTCTCGGCGCGAACGTTCCTTTCGTAAGTCGTCGGCGGCTTGCCCGCGAGTACGCGAAAGCCACAGCGTCGCCGGCTTACGAGCGCGGCGGCGCGATCGGCTTCGGCTCGAAGGTGACGTCGCGGTCGGCCGGCCATTTCAGCCGGTAGGCGAGGCGGATCTCCTTCTGCTCGCCGGGCGCATAATCCCAGCTCCAGGCCATGACGCCGCGCTTGTCGCCGACCTGCTTCTCGGTCGGCGGCGTCGTCTCGCGCAGCTGCTCGACCTGGATCGCGGCGTTCTCCGAGAACGGCAGCCGGTCGACGACGGTGATGCGGATCGGCTGCGCGTGGAGGTTCTTCACCGTGGTCTTGAACTCGCGCAGGTCGGTCTTGGTCTGGCCGATCCAGGACGGCTCGTTCTCGCGCCGGCGCAGCGGCACCCGCGTCACCTTGACCTTGTCGTCGGCGCCGAAGCCGAGCTCGACCGCGTCGCCCGGCGCCGTAAGCTTCACCCGCGCCTTGCCGACATAGGCGCCGTCGCGGTGGATCGCGACCTCGCCGGGCAGGAGCGGCGCCTCGTCGTCGTTGACGAAGGACGCCTCGAGATAGGCGGTCTCGTCGACGACCGGCGCCGCCTTGACGAGGAGCGCCGGCGCGAGGCTGCGCTTGCCCAGGACGAAGCTCTTCGTCGCATCCTGCGGCACCGTGACTCGGCCGGGCACGGCGAAGGTCGCCTGGAACGCGGTCGCTTCGACGCTCGCCTGCACCTCCTCGGCCTTGGCGAGCGCCGGGGCGGCGGCCGCCGGCGCTTCGGCCCGCAGCTGGTCGCGCGATTCCATCGAACGGCTCATCGTCGCCGGGCGGCCGGCGGCGATCGGCGGCGGCGGCTCGTAGAAGGCGACCTGCAGCGGCGGCAGGTCGGGCGCGGTGGCGCCGCGGTTGATGCGCACCGTCGACACGCTGAGCGCGACGTCGCTCCAATCCTCGCCGGTGCGCTGCTGGACCTGCGCCCGGCGGACGAGCTCGAGCGCCGGCTTTGCCTCCTTGGCGCCGGTCTCGAGGCGGGCGTCGTAGAGCGGCGCCCAGCCGGCGCCGGCGACGCGGTAGCTGACCCGCAGCCCGCCCTTCACCGCCGCCGCGGTCTCGACCGCGACGACGACGTCGCGGCGCGGCGCGCCGGGGCGGATCGGCTGCGGCCGGGCGCGCTCGAGCGCCGCGATCTCGGCATCGAGATCCCGCGCCCGCGCACCGAGCGCGCGCAGCTCCTCGTTGACAGTCGACAAGCCGCTGCCGATCGCCTCCCAGGCGACCTGCCACTGGCCGACGTCGAGCGGCTTTGCCTCGGGCCCGAGCTTCTCGGGGCTCGCCTGGGCGTAGCGCTCGATCGCCGCCTTCTTGCCCTGGGTCGCGGCGATTCGGCCCTGGACGCTCTCGCGCTCGTCGCGCAACGCCTTGAGCCGGCGCTCGAGCTCGGCGTCGATGACGGGCTTCGCCTCGCCCGGCGTCGCGCGCACGTCGATGCCGCCGATCGCAAAACCGGACGAGCCCTCGCCCTCGACCCGGATCGAGGCCGGATCGAGGCTCGCCGGCAGGCCGCGCAGGACGAGCGCCGAGGCGCCGGCCGGAAGGTCGAGCGCCGCCATCCGCGTCACCACCGCGGCGTCGGGAAACACCGTGACGCGGTCGATTCGCGAGGCGAGCTCGACATCGGCCGCAAGCCCGAGACCGGGCGCGACGATGACGCCGGCGATGGCGAGGCTGGCGAGACGGCGGTGCATGGGCGGTCCCCTTATGCCGAAGCTTTCCGAGGTCGCGGCCCGAATGCGGGTTGGTTGGGGCGCCGCCACCGCTGCCGCCGACGAGGAGAGGGGCGAATCACGCCCTCCCGCGGCGGCTTTTCTCCGGCTTCACCCGGTGCGCGATGAAGCTACGGATTTCGGCGGTGCGCCGGACCGGGTCGAGCACCTCGTCGTCGAGCCCATGTCGCCAGGCGAGGTCGCGGCGCGCCGGGTCGGCGTGGAGCGTCTTGAGCTCGGCGACATAGGCCGACCCGGCCTCGAGCGTCGGGAAGAAGCCCTCGTCGACGAGCAGCTGCCGGCGGCGGTCGATGATCGTCCCGATCTCGGCGAGCGTGAACTCGGGATGGTACTGCACGCCCCAGAGCGCCGCGCCGCCGACGCGGATCTCGGCCGCCTGGATCGCGGCCATGCGATTTCCGGCCAGCACCGTGCAATCCCCCGGCGGTATGGCGACGACGTCGAGGTGGGTCGTCGGGGCGTCATAGGCCGCCGGGCGCCCGGCGAGCATCGGGTGGAGGCGCCCGGCATCGGTCGGCGCGATGTTGCGGGCGAAGCCGACCTCGCGGCCGCGCGGATTGCGGCGCACGTCGCCGCCCGCCGCGACCGCCCCGACCTGGATGCCCCAGCACGAGCCGAAGGCGGGCGTGCGCGACGCGAACACCGACCGCATGAGCTCGACCTGGCGCATGATCTCGGGCGTCGCGTCGTAGATGTTGAGCGCCGAGCCGGTCAGCACGACGCCGTCATATGATTCGAGTCCCGCCGCGTCCGGCAGGTTCGCGCCGGCGTCGGCCGGCAGCGCGATGTCGCACAGGATGCCGGGCTCGATCTCCTGCAGCACCGCCGCATAGGAGGCGGCGGGCGTCAGCCCATAGGCGTCGGCATGGCGCTCCCGCGCCGGGCGCGTGTTGCCCTCGACGACCAGAATCCGCAGGGCTGCCATGGGCGTGAAACCTCTCCTTCGCCCAGCGGAGTCGGCAGGACGCTGGCATCGTTCGAACCGCGCGACGCCCGTCCGCTTGAGCCCGTCTCCAGGGCAAAAAGGGATGCGTGAAAACACGTTAACCTAGGTTAGCCCTGTCCCGGACCGCCCGGCCGCTCTGCGCCTCGCTTCTTGCCCACCTGTTGCACGGAAACGACAGCAAAATCGACCGGACAGGCTTAGAAAAAGCATGGTCCACGACCATCAAACAACGAGGGTCTCGTCTATGAAAAAGTTTCTGCTCTCCTCGGTAGCCCTTTTGGGCTTCACCGCCGGAGCTATGGCCGCGGACCTCCCGCGGCGCGCTCCCCCGGTCTTCGTGCCCGTCCCGGTCTTCACCTGGACTGGCTTCTATGTCGGCGTGAACGCCGGCTACGGCTGGAACAACGACGACAACAACAACTGCGTTGGCTGCTTCGGCGCCGGCGCGCTCTTCGTCGACACCGCGCCCGGCGTGGTGGCGCCCGTCACGGCGGCTCCGTTCTCGGCCGTCCCGGCGACCGGGTTCGGCGGCAGGGGGGCAACAGCGACGGCTTCGTCGGCGGCGCTCAGGTCGGCTTCAACTATCAGTTCACGCCGGGCTCGGGCTTCGTGGTCGGTGTCGAGGCCGACATCCAGTGGATGGGCGGCAACGACGGCAACAACAAGGGCTTCTTCGGCCTTGGCAATGGCGGCCTGTTCGCCGCGAACCCGGTTGCGCCGTTCCTGACGCCGGGCTTCGGCATCGTCGGCGTGCCGGTGACCGGCTCCAACGTCGCCCTGTTCAACAACGGCGGCTCCGGCCTCGGCAACAACAGCAACGACTGGTTCGCCACCGCCCGTCTCCGGGTCGGCTACGCCTTCGATCGCGTGCTCGTCTACGCCACCGGCGGTATCGCCTTCACCGACGACAG
>JAJKJG010000060.1 GCA_021154065.1 Methylobacterium sp. | reverse complement strand
ATCCTGGTCTCGCTGGTGCTGAGCCTGCCGACCGTCGGCCCGATCCTCCTTTCGGCGCTGAAGAGCCAGGACCAGTTCCTGGCCGGGTTCATCCTGATGTTCGTCGCGATGCTGACGGTCGTCGGAATGCTGATCTCGGATCTCCTTCTCGCCTGGCTCGATCCGCGCATCCGGCTCGGAGGGCGCTAGGCGTGAACGTCGAAGCGAAGCCCCGGCCGAGCCACTTCGTCGACACCGCGGCGTTCGATCCGGGCCTTGCCGAGCCGACGGGCGCGGAGAGCGAGGTCTTCTATCGCGCCTCGTCGTGGCGGTTGATGTGGTGGAAGTTCCGCCGCCACAAGGTGGCGGTCGCCTCCGCCCTGTTGCTCCTCGCCTTCTACCTCGCGGTGCCGTTCGTCGAGGTCATCGCACCCTACAACCAGACCAAGCGCCACGGCGATTTCCTCTACGCGCCGCCGCAACCGCTTCATCTGTTCCATGACGGGGCGTTCCAAGGCCCGTTCGTCTATCCCTACAAGTTCACCTTCAATCTCGACACCTTCAAGCGCGACTACGTCGTCGACCGCACGAAGCCGCAGCCGCTGCGCTTCTTCTGCCGCGGCGACGCCTACGAGTTCTGGGGCGTGATCCACGCCGACCTGCACCTGTTCTGCCCGCCTAAGGATGGCACCGCCTTTCTCCTCGGCACCGACCGACTCGGCCGCGACCTGTTCTCGCGCATCGTCTACGGGGCCCGGATCTCGCTGACGATCGGCCTCGTCGGCATCGCCGTGTCGTTCACGCTCGGGCTCCTGTTCGGCGGCATCGCGGGCTACATGGGCGGCTGGGTCGACCACGTCATCCAGCGGCTGATCGAGATCCTGCGCTCCCTGCCGGAGCTGCCACTGTGGCTCGCGCTCTCGGCGGCGCTGCCGCCGAACTGGAGCCCGATCCTCGTCTTCTTCGGGATCACCATCATCCTCGGCCTGCTCGACTGGCCGGGCCTCGCGCGCGCCGTCCGCTCAAAGCTCCTGGCGCTGCGCGAGGAGGATTTCGTGCGCGCCGCCGAGCTGATGGGCGCCTCGAAGAAGCGCATCATCGTGCGCCACCTGATCCCGAACTTCATGAGCCACCTCATCGCCTCGGCGACGCTGTCGATCCCGTCGATGATTCTCGGCGAGACCGCGCTGTCGTTCCTAGGCCTCGGCCTGCGGCCGCCGGTGACGAGCTGGGGCGTGCTCCTCAACGAGGCGCAGAACCTCGCCGCGGTGCAGCTCCATCCCTGGCTGCTGTTCCCGATCCTGCCGGTGGTGCTCGTGGTCCTCGCCTTCAACTTCATGGGCGACGGCCTGCGCGACGCGGCCGACCCGTATCACTGATCTGGGCCGTCCTCCCAAGCCCCTCATCCTGAGGTGCGAGCCGAAGGCGAACCTCGAAGCACGCACCCTGCCCAGGCAGCGTGGACAGCGTGCGTGCTTCGAGGCTCGGCTTCGCCTCGCACCTCAGCATGAGGAGGGTTGCACCGCATGGAAGTGTTGACGCGAAGATGCCCGGGCTTGGCCCGGCCCATCTTGTCGAACAGAGGCCTCTCTGTGCCGCAAGGTCCTCGGGTCGTCGCTGCGCGACGCCCGAGGATGAGGTTTGGCGTTACCGCGGGCGCGAGGCGCCGTGCGAGAGCCAGCCGATCGCGCCGCCATCGCCTTGGCCGGCCGGGCGGACGTGGCCGTCGGCGGGGCGGCTGCGGCGCTGCTCATGGGCGGGCCGCTGGCGGCCCGCCTCCTGCTGCCGCTCGGGCGCCCGGCCGTTGCCGTTGCCATGGCCGTTGCCCTGACCCTGACCGCGGCCATGGCCGTTGCCCTGGCTGCGGCTGTTGCCGTTGCCCTGGGCGGCGCTTCGGCCCTGACCGCCGCGGCCCTGACCCTGTGCCGGGCGCTGGCCCTGGCGCTGCTGCTGCGGACGCCCCGGGCGGTGGTGCGAAGGCTCGGCCCGCGCGGGCTCCGCCGGCAGCGCCGCGATGCCCTTCGGCAATTCCGCCACCGGTACCTTCATGCGCGTCACCTTCTCGATATCCCGCAGGTATTCCCGCTCCTCGCCGTTGCAGAACGAGATCGCGATCCCGGCCGCGCCCGCCCGCGCCGTGCGGCCGATGCGGTGGACGTAGGATTCGGGGATGTTCGGCAGGTCGTAGTTGACGACGTGCGTGACCCCGTCGACGTCGATGCCGCGGGCCGCGATGTCGGTCGCGACGAGCACCCGGCAATGCCCCGACTTGAAGCCGGCAAGCGCCCGCTCGCGCTGCGGCTGGCTCTTGTTGCCGTGGATCGCCGCCGCCGCGATGCCGCCCGCCGCAAGCGAGCGCACGACCTTGTCGGCGCCGTGCTTGGTGCGGGTGAAGACGAGGACGCGCTCGACCGCCGGATCGCTCAGCACGGCGTGGAGGAGCGCCGGCTTCTGCGCCGTCGGCACGAACATGATGCTCTGCTCGACCCGCTCGGCCGTGGTCGCCTCGGGCCGCACCGCGACCTGCACGGGATCGTTCAGGAACGCCGCGGCGAGCGATGCGATCGTCGCCGGCATCGTCGCCGAGAAGAACAGCGTCTGACGCTCGGCCGGCAGGAGCTTCACGATCCGCCGCAGGTCATGGATAAAGCCGAGATCGAGCATGCGGTCGGCCTCGTCGAGGACGAAGACCTCGACGTCGCGCAGGGACAGCGAGCGGCGGTCGATGAGATCGAGGAGGCGCCCGGGCGTCGCGACCAGGATGTCGACGCCGCCCGCGAGCGTCCGCTCCTGCTTGCCGATCGGGACGCCGCCGAACACCACCGCGGTCGACAGCCTGAGGTGCCGCCCATAAGCGCGGAAGCTGTCGGCGATCTGGCTCGCGAGCTCGCGCGTCGGGCTGAGCACGAGGGCCCGGCAGCCGCGCCGCGGCGTCTGGCGCACATGCTCGGCGAAATGGTGCAGGATCGGCAGCGCGAAGGCGGCGGTCTTGCCGGTGCCGGTCTGGGCAATGCCGCAGAGGTCGCGGCCGGCCATCACGTGCGGGATGGCCTGGATCTGGATCGGGGTCGGGGTTTCATAGCCTTCGGCGGCGAGCGCCTTCTCGATTAAGGGGGCGAGGCCGAAGTGGGAGAAGTTGGACAAGGTTCGTGTCTTTCAACAGATGCAATGAGCCCGTGGCCCTCGGGCTCGGCGCGATGGCGCCGCCCGGGCAAAGGCTCGACGGGACGACCCGCGTGATAAGGGCTGTCTGGAGGATAGCGATTGAAGATGGAGGCCGGCCCGCGTTCTCGCGGGACTGTCACGCGCCTCGATCAAGCGACTCTCTTCGGGGAGTGCTGACGCTACGCAGGTTATATGCGCCGCGCGGCCCGCAAAGTCAATGCGCCGGCAGGAAAAATTTCGGTTCGCTTTCTCGGCCTCTCCCCGGAGGATGCCTCTTCGTCATGATAACAATGCCCGATCATGATAGGCGCGGACCGTTGGCGACGCACGCTTTTTCGAATCGGTCACGATGACTGCGGTGCGCTTCCGCAGGGGTCCCCAGAGGCCGAATCGCGCCGAAAGCCGCGACTCGATCTCTCCCGAGCGGGCTATCGGATTCGCACAAAGCCGGCGCGCTTCCCCTCCCCCCTTGTGGGGGAGGACCGACTCGGCCGGAAGCCAGCGAGGAGGGGGGCGCCCGGCGTAGGGCTCCCGGTCGAAGCCGGCCCGCCGTGCATCAGCCGCAGGGGCAAGCCCCACGTGATCCGTCAGGCCCGGCCCCTGCGGCTGAAGGGACTAGGCCCCTCGTCGGTAAGGTGCTCCATGCCCGGCGCCCCCCTTCTCGCTCGGCTTCCGGCCGAGTCGGTCCTCCCCACAAAGGGGGAGGAGGGAGCGACTTGGCCAGCAAATGTGTGAATGCCGTAGCCCGTACGGGAGAGGGGTTTCGCGGGAGAGGGGCTCGCTCCGTGGCGGGCGCGCCTCCTTACCCCTACATCCGCGTCGCCTCGAAGGCCGGCACGCGGCTTGCGAAATCGTCGAGCCAGGCGACGAGCTTCGGGTGGTCGTTGCGCCACTTGCCCTCGAAGCGCAGGTCGAGATAGCCGAGCGCGCAGGCGAGCGCGATATGGCCGACGTGGATCGGCGTCGCCGGGGCGGCGTCGAGCGAGCGTTCCGCCTCGTCGAGGGCGCGGGCGACCTTGCCCTTCTGGTGCGCGACCCATTTCTCCACCCGGTGCTCCTCGGGCCGCCAGCGGATCTCGTACATCTGCAGCACGGCCGCATCCATCAGGCCGTCGGCGAGCGCCTGCAGGCGCAAGGCCGCAAACCGGCGCGAGCCCTGCGGGATGAGCGCGCCGCCGCCGAGCACGTCGAGGTATTCGAGGATGACGCGCGAATCGTAGAGCGTGTCACCGTTCTCGAGCACGAGCGTCGGGATCTTGCCGAGCGGGTTCTGCTCGAGGAGGTCGGGCGCCGGCGTCAGCGTCTCGGCGTCGACGACCTCGATGCGGTCGGCAAGGCCGATGATGTCGGCGGCGATGCGGACCTTGCGGACGAAAGGCGAAGCTCCGGACGAGCGCAGGACGAGCATGGTTTCCCCCTTGTGGCGGCGGAGCTTTGTCACCGCGCCGGCGCTGAATCAATGGCCGGCGTCTCGCAGCGGAAGCCGCCGTAGCGGCCGCGGGCGAGCCGCTCGGCGAGCGCCGGCAGGATCGTCTCGGCCTCGGCGGCAAGCCTCCAGGGCGGGTTTGCGACGAAGAGCCCGCAGCCGTTGAGGCGGTCCGGCGCCGTGGGCGTGTCGATCATCAGCTCGAGGCGCAAGGCCTTACCGGGCGCGGCGCCGGCGATGATCGCGGCCGGGCCGTCGACGTCGCGCTGATCCTTGATCGGATACCAGCCGGCGAAGATGCCGCTCGGCCATTTGCCAAGCGCCTTTGCCATCTCGCGGGCGAGGCGCTCGAGCTCGCCCGGCTCCTCGTAGGGCGGATCGACGAGGACGAGCCCGCGCCGCTCCTTTGCCGGGATCAGGGCATGCAGCGCCGTCCAGCCGTCGAGATGGAGCACCTTGACCTGCGCGTCGCGCCGGAAGCGCCGCGCCAGGACCGCCTCGTCCTCGGGGTGGAGCTCGACGAACACCGCCCGGTCCTGCGGCCGCATGAGCTCGCGCATGATCAGCGGCGAGCCCGGATAGGCCTCGCCGTGCCGCTGGCGCACCGTCGCGAGGATCGCCCGATAGGGCGCGATCAGCGCCTCGACCTCGGGCGCGAAGGGCTCGCCGAGCCGGTCGACGCCGCCGCGCCATTCCTGCGTCCGCTCGGCCTCGTCGGCCTGGAGGTCGTAGAGCCCGGTGCCGGCATGGGTGTCGATCGCCCGGAACGGCGCCGGCTTGACCCTGAGATGGACGAGGATGCGCGTCAGGATGACGTGCTTCATCACGTCGGCGAAGTTGCCGGCGTGGAAGGCGTGGCGATAGTTCACGAATCTTGAGGCGCCGCGCCCGGTGCGGTCAGGGCCGCGCCATCTGGCAGGCCGGGTTGAAGGCCCAGTTGCGGTCGAGCCCGTGGACGCAGAACTCGACGCCCCAGGTCATGCTGATCATGCCGAGATCCTCGCGCACCGAGTAGTCGATGCGGCGCTTGACGCCGTCCGACAGCGAGGCCGTCGCGGTGCAGAACCGGCGCGGGATGTAGTCGAGCCCCCACGGCCGCCAGCCGATGCGGCGGATGTTCTCGTATTCGACGATCTGGAGGTTCGAGTTCCAGAACTTCGCTTCCTTCTCGGCGAAGTGCTCGGCGACCTTGCCGAGCACCCACGGATCGCCGCAGCCGGGGATCTTGGCGTCGTAGGGCCGCACCCGGCGCTCGGCCGGGACGACCTCCTGCCGGCCGGTGATCGCCGCCGCCGGCGACGCCAGCACGGCGCAGGAAAGGAGAAGCGCTGCCCACCGCATGCCCGGACCCTCGATCGGGGCGACCATGCAAAGCGCCGTGGGCGCGGTCAAGGGAAGGCCGGCGGCGGCCGCAAAACACTTAATAGATGGTGCTTCCGGTCCACAGTTGCGGTTGGAGAACGATCGGCTGGCGCGGCGTCGCGGCGTCCGCCGGATAGCCGGGCGGGCCGTTTGTCGGCGCGGCGGGGTAGGGCCGCGGCGCGTAGGCCTGCGGCGCTGGCGCCCGCGCCGGGGACGAGGCGTAGGTCGTCGGCGGCGCCGGCTTTGCCGAGACCGCGAAGGGGTCGTCGTCCTCCTCCTGGTCGATCGGCGCAGAATCTGCCGGCTGCCATTGCGGCCGCTGCGGCGCCGCCGCCTCGCTCGCGCCCTCGGTGCCGAGCCGGGGCGTGAACTTCAGCACCGGCTTGCAGACGTGGCGCTCGCCGCGCGGGTCGTGCCGGGCGAGGTCGAGATGGAAATGGTCGTAGTGGAAGGCGTCGGCGCCCGGCCCAAGCACGGTGGTGAAGTAGTTGCAGGCGCCGGTGAAGACCTCGCGCAGGAACTCCTGCTCCTCGGGGGCGCCGCGCCAGCCCTTCACGACCGCGACCTCGCGGCCGTCGGCGAAGCGGAAGGCCATGACGTCGAGCGCATTGCCGAAGGAATGCTCCGACAGCCGCGCGCCGCGCCGGCCGTTGCGCGAGCGGCAGGAATAGGAACCGGATCGCACCTCGACGACCGCGGAGCCGAAATAGAGCGAGGCCGCCGGTTGCACCACCTCGGCGAGCCAGGAATCGATCGTCGGGACGATCGGGCAGGCGAGCGTCACAGGGGAGGCGAGCCCGACGCTGCCCTCGGCGAAGGCCGCGATCTTGAACGGGTGGTTCATGCCGCAGGCGCCGGGGCCCTCGATCGCCGACATCCGCGACATGTAGGCGGTCGGCTGCACGAGCTTGCGCGACAGGCAGGCCTCCTCGGCCTGGTTGCGCCACGCTTCGCGCTGCTCGGAGCGGAACAGCCCGCAGCCCGCAAGCCCGACGCCGATGAGGGCGAGCGCTGAGAACGCAACCGAGCCACGCCGCATGCCGCTACAATGCGAGCGCCGGCGTAAACGCGCCGTCAACCGTGCCCCGGCGGCGGTGCCTCGAATCGACGCAAGCCGCCGCGCCTCTTTCCCGGCACGCGGGCTGTGCTAGGAGCAGGGCTCCAATCCCGGGGCCGCCATGATCTCCCTCCTCGACATCCTGCGCCGCATCGATGCCGGCGACGCCACTCCGCAGGACGCGATCCGCGCCGCCCACGACGCGATCGGCCGCGCCGACGACGCGATCCGCGCCTTCGTGCATGTCGACGCGAGCGCCCGCGCCGGCGCCGAGGGGCCGCTCCGCGGCATCGCCGTCGGGGTCAAGGACATCATCGACACCGCCGACATGCCGACCGAGATGGGCTCGCCGATCTACGCCGGCTGGCGCCCGAAGGCCGACGCGCCGATCGTCACGGCGCTCGCCCGCGCCGGCGCGACGCCGATCGGCAAGACCGCGACGACGCCGTTTGCGCATCTCGACCCGACGCCGACGCGCAACCCGCGCAATCCCGGCCACACGCCGGGCGGCTCGTCGTCGGGGTCGGCGGCGGCGGTCGGCGCCGGCATGGTGCCGCTGGCGCTCGGCACCCAGACCGGCGGCTCGATCATCCGCCCGGCCTCGTTCTGCGGCTGCGCCGCGATCAAGCCCTCCTACCGGCTCATCCCGACGGTCGGCGTCAAGTGCTTCTCCTGGGGCCTCGACACGGTCGGCATGTTCGCCGCGACGGTGCCCGACGTCGCCTACGCGCTTGCCGCCGTCACCGGCCGCGCCGACTTTCGCATCGACGGCGCCGCCCCGCCGGCGCCGCGCATCGGCGTCGTGACCCAGGATTTTGCCGGCCCGCCCGAGCCCGACAGCGCCGCGGCGCTCGAGGCGGCGGTCAAAGCCGCCGAGACGGCGGGCGCGAGCGTGCGCGAGATCGCCCTGCCGGCGGTCCTCGGCGAGGCCTGGACGATCCACCCGACGCTGCAGGACTACGAGGCCAGGCAGGCGCTCGCCTGGGAATACGCGACGCACCGCGACCTCGTCGCGCCGCAGCTGCGCAAGCTCCTCGACGAGGCGCAGGCGATCGAGCCGCGCCGCTACGACGAGGCCCGGCGCACCGCCCGGCGGGCCCGCGGCGCCCTCGCCGAGATCTTCGCCCAGGTGGACGTGCTCCTGACCTTCTCGGCCCCGGGGCCGGCGCCCGAGACGCTGAAGGCGACCGGCAACGCCCGCTTCAACCGCCTCTGGACGCTGATGGGCGTGCCCTGCGTCAGCGTCCCGGGCTACGAGAACGCCGCCGGGCTGCCGGTCGGCGTCCAGGTCATCGCCCCCTTCGGGCGCGACGCGCTGGCGCTCGCGGCGGCGCATTTCGTCGAGCGCGCGCTCGCCGGAAAGGGCTCGCCGGAGCGGCTTATCCCCAGGCCGGCGGCGGCGTATTCCCGTTCGGACGCAGGAGGTTAGCGGCGGCCGCTCGACGACCGTCGGAAGCGGCGCGTGCGGCGCACAACGGATCGCCGCTTCCCGGCATTTGCCGGCTCTGCTAGCGTGGCCTTGGGGGACGACGGGGAGGCGGCGGATGAGCCTGGGCTTGCGCTCGGAGCTCACGTCGAAGGCGAACATCGCGGCGATCTGCGTCGCGCTCGCCTTCGTCGGAGCGATCGTGATGGGCATCTTCTAGGATTTGCGGCCCGGCGGAGCGGACGAACCGCCGGTGAAAAGATTGACGGCGGACACGGCGAGGCAGACCATCCGCGACTTGCCTTGGAGGTGTCGCATGCCGCGCCTTTCGATCGCCCTTGCGGCGGCCGCGCTCGCCGTCGCGGCCGGACCGTCGGCCGCTCACGATCCGGCGGCGCATCGCGCCGAGCCGGCGCAGTATCAGCTGCACGATCCGGCGAATTGCTTCTGCCGGGCGCAAGGCAAGACTTTCGCGGTCGGCGAGACGGCGTGCCTGCGGACCGGCGAGGGCCCCCGCGTCGCCGAATGCGGCATGGTGCTGAACAACACCTCGTGGCAGTTCACGGCGCGGCCCTGCCCGGAATCGTGAGCTAGCCTAGCCGCCTGCGCGCCAGCGCGCCGCCGCCTGATCGTCCTCGCCGCGGGCCTCGACCCATTCGCCGGCGGTGCCGTCGACGAGGTGCTCGCGCTTCCAGAACGGCGCCCGCGTCTTGAGGTAGTCCATCAGGAACTCGGCCGCCGCGAAGGCGGCCTGGCGATGCGACGAGGCGGTCGCGACGAGCACGATGTTCTCGCCCGGCGCGATCCTGCCGAAGCGGTGCACGACCGTCGCGCCGTCGAGCGGCCAGCGCGCCGCCGCCTCGGCGACGACGCGCGCCACCTCGGCCTCGGCCATGCCGGGATAATGCTCGAGCTCGAGCGCCTGAAGCCGCCCGCCCTCGTCGCGGCACAGCCCCGTGAAGGTGACGACGGCGCCGATGTCGCCGCGCCCCCGGGTCAGGGCGGCGACCTCGTCCGCCACCGAGAAGTCCTCGCGCTGGATGCGGACACTCTGACTCATGACCCCATCCTACCGGGTCATCCCGGCCGAAGCGAAGCGAAGAGCCGGGATCGATGCCCTCCGCGCGGCCATTGGATCCCGGATAGCGGCTTTGCCGCTTCCGGGATGACCACTTAAGGCAGCTTCGCCGTCACCAGGATCTCGACGAGGTCCTGGCCCTCGAGCGCGACGCCGATGCAGGCGCGCATCGGCGGGTTGTCGCGGGCGACCCATTCGTCCCAGGCGCGGTTCATCTCCTCCTTCTGCGACATGTCGGTTATGTACACCGTCGCGGTCAGGATGCGGCTCTTGTCGGTGCCGGCGTCCGCGAGCGACTTATCGATCGCGGCGAGCGCGCGCTTCGTCTGCGCATAGAGCGAGGGCGCCTTGTCGGGCGAGGTCGCGACCGCGTTGACGATGCCGTTGGCGACGACGGCGCGGCTGCGCGTCGGGGTCGAGCCGGGAATGCGGGTGATCATGATGGCCTCTCAGCCGCCGGTCATCGGCGGGAAGAACGCGATCTCGCGGGCGCCGGCGAGCGGCGCGTCGGGCCGCGCATGCACCTTGTCGATCGCCGCCCGCACCACGCCCTCGTTCTCGAAGGCGTAGTCGTACTCCTCGCCGCGGCCCTTGAGCCAGCCGACGAGGTCGGCGATCGTCGCGATCGCCGGCGGCAGCTCGACCTCCTCCTCGGGCAAGCCGATGCGCTCCCGGACCCAGGCGAAATAGACGAGCTTCACGCGCGCCACGAGCCCTCCTCGCCGACCACGACCTTGATGCCGGCCTTCAGATAATCCCAACCGGTGTAGATCGTCAGCATGGCGGCGATCCAGAGCAGGACGAGGCCGATCGCGGTCGTCGCCGGCAGGATCACCTCGCCGGCCGGGCCGGCGATCAGGAAGCCGACGGCGACCATCTGCAGCACGGTCTTCCACTTGGCGATCCGGCTCACCGGCACGCTGACCTTGAGCTGCGCCAGGAACTCGCGCAGGCCCGAGACCAGGATCTCGCGGCAGAGGATGACGATGGCGGCAAGGACATGCTGGTCCTCGATCGTCCCGGCATAGACCAGCATCATCAGGCAGGCCGCGACGAGGAGCTTGTCGGCGATCGGGTCGAGCATCCGCCCGAGCGTCGATTGCTGCGCGTAGAGACGGGCGAAATAGCCGTCGAGGTAGTCGGTCACGCCGGCCGCGATGAAGATGGCGAGCGCCGGCCAGCGCGTCCAATCGTCCTTCGGCCAGAACAGGAGCGCCACCACCGCCGGCACGGCGAGGAGCCGGCCGTAGGTCAGGATGTTCGGCAGGCTCAGCGCCTTCGAACGGGCAAGCGGCGAGGCGGCGGTCATCGCCGGGGAGGAAGCATGCAGGAACGCGCGGCGTCAACCGCGATGCCGGCCTGACGGTCCGGGCGGTCGCGCATAACGCAGGCGTCGACGTTCAGGAGCGGATGAGCTCGGACAGCTGCGAGGCCAGCGGCTGCTCGTCTCGATGGAAGCTCGTTACCATCGCGGCGAGAAAGGCCTCGGGCCGAAGTCGCGCCAGCGAAAGCGGGTGGCCGGCGCGTGCGGCAAGCAGGGCCAGGAAGGCAAGTTGCGCGCGACCGTTGCCGTCGCGAAAGGCGTGAACTGCGTTAAGCTCGGAGAGGAAGTGCGCCGCTGCCAGAGCAAATGATTGAGCGTCGAGCCCGCGCAGGCAATCTGAGTCGCGAAGCGCGAGGAAAATCCGCTGCAATTCGCCTTTGATGTGCTCGGGATAACAGAACGTGCTGGTCCCCTTCGTGAGTCGGACAGACCGAAACCGTCCCGCCCAGCGGTAGACGTCCTGGAACAGGTGGCGGTGGATAGCCTGGTAATGCTGCACGCTCAGCCGCCCGGATGGGAGCGGTTCGCCAGCGCGCTGCGCCGTAATCGCAGTCTCGAAACGCTCCAGCGCGGCGGCATCCCGCAGGCCTGGGATGTTCTTTAGGACCGTCGTGCCCTGATACCAGTATGGATCGGGGAAGGCTGCGTACATCAGCCCGTTCGGGTGGGCCTCTTACCGTAACGCCTCACGATCTCGCGCCGGCGCTCCTCGGCCGAGAGCCCCTTGCCGTCGAACTCGCGGAACGCCTGCTTCATATCAGCGGAGAGCCGGACGCCTTCGACGGCGCTTATCTTCGCAAAACCCTCGCGACCGATGGTGAAGCTCTCTCGCGCTCGGCCGTTCTTCGTTTTCGGTATGTTGCCCATGATCGACGATATCATCGGCGCCCTTGCCGGTTCTACCCCCTTCCGGCGTGGAAGAAATCATAGACCGCGCGCGCCGTCGCGGCGTTCACGCCCGCCGTCTTGACGAGGTCCTCGTAGGAGGCGCGCTCGATCGCCTTGACGGTGCCGAAATGGTGCAGGAGGGCGCGCTTGCGGTTCGGGCCGATGCCCGGGATCTCGTCGAGCGGTCCCTTCGCCATCTCGCGCTTGCGCTTGGCCCGATGCGCCCCGATCGCGAAGCGGTGCGCCTCGTCGCGCAGGCGCTGCACGAAATAGAGCGCCGGATCGCGCGGCGGCAGCTTCAGCGGCGGCTTTCCGGACAGGAAGAAGGTCTCGCGGCCGGCGTCGCGGTCGCGCCCCTTGGCGATGCCGACGAGGGCCACATCGTTGACGCCGATCTCCGCCAGCGCTTCGCGCGCCGCCTCGAGCTGCCCCTTGCCGCCGTCGATGAGCACGAGGTCGGGCCAGGCCGGGAACGCGTCGTCCTGTTCCCCTCCCCCTTGCGGGGAGGGGTCAGGGGTGGGGGTCGCGGGCATAGAGCCGTCCGTCGACGGCAGGCTTGGCGGATCAGCCGCAGGGGCTGGGCTGGATAAGTCCATCTCCGGCCCCGCGACCCCCACCCCTGCCCCTCCCCGCGCGCAAGTCGGGTGTTCCCGACTT
>JAJKJG010000059.1 GCA_021154065.1 Methylobacterium sp. | reverse complement strand
CGGGTGCGCCGGACAACGCCGCCACCTGAAAGCGTCGTTGCAGGCTGGTACGAGAACGCCAGCCTACTCGATAGCTACAGCATCGATTTGAGTTCATCGAAGCAGCACAGCATGCGCGTGCTTGCGACCCGGACAGTCGGCAATCCGCCCGCATGGATCGAGGCGTTGGTCGCGGTGCGCGACGCCATGGTGACGCCCTTTGGCGTCAAAACCTCCAGCGAGGTCCGAGCGTCCAAGGCCGACAACGAACGCGTGGACTTCTTCCCTGTGCAATGGGAAAGCCACGACGAGATTGTGTTGGGTGAGGATGATCGACACCTAGACTTCCGATTATCGCTGCTCCGTCGCAATTCTCCAACCGGCACGCAGCTCATAGCGACAACCGTCGTGCACTCCCACAATGCCTTCGGCCTCACCTATCTCAACGTGATCAGGCCCTTTCATCACCTCGTAGTCAGGACCAGCCTGGCACACTTCGCACGAGCACAACGTTAGTTGGCCACGAAAACTCTTGATTTCTGCACAAACCCCTCGCCTGCGAGGTCCAGCAAGCGTAACTTTCCGCGATGAAGCTCTTCGCCTTGCTCGGCGTCCTGGCGCTCGCCGCCTGCGCCTCGCCGGCCGCCGCCAGTCCGACCTTCAGGAGCGACGGGCCGAATGCCGAGGCTTACGGTGCGGCCGAGGGCTATCCGGTCGGGCGCGCCACGGCGGGGCGGATGCCGTTGCGCTTCATGGTCGGCTCGTTCAGTCACCATTACCATCTGCTGCGGACGCGGGAGGTGCCCCGCGGCGGGCCGGTATCGGAGCTGCGCCGCGCCGACCCGGATCTCGCGCTCACCTATCTCTACGATGGCGCGCCGCGCACGCTTGCCGACTACGTCGACCGCAACCCCGTCACCGGGCTCCTCATCGCCAAGGGCGATACCATCCTGTTCGAGCACTACCAGTACGGGCGCACCGACCGGCACCGCTTCCTGTCGCAGTCGATGGCGAAGACGGTGACGGCGATGCTCATCGGCATCGCCGTTGCCGAGGGCAAGATCGCCTCGATCGAGGATCGCGTCGAGCGCTACGTCCCGAGCCTTGCCGGCACCGAGTACGGCGGCACCACGGTACGCTCGCTCCTCACCATGTCGTCGGGCGTCCTCTTCCGCGAGGATTACGACGGCGCCGATGATATCGCCCGGCTCGGCCGCGCGCTCTTCGGGCCGGAGTCGCCCGGGCCGGTCTCGGCGGTGCGCCAGTTCAACACCCGCGCCGCGCCGGCCGACAGCGTCTTCTCCTACGCCAGCATCGAGACCGAGATCCTCGGCCTCGTGCTGCACGCGGCCGTCGGCACGCCCGTCGCCGACTACCTGTCGAGCCGCATCTGGCAGCCGCTCGGGGCCGAGGCCGACGCCGCCTGGGCGATCGACCGCACCGAGCAGGAGGCGACCTTTTGCTGCCTCTCGGCGACCTTGCGGGACTATGCCCGGCTCGGCCTGATGCTGGCCCATGACGGCGCCTGGAACGGCCGCCAGATCGTCCCGCGCGACTGGGTCGTCGAAGCGACGACGACGAGCCCCGAGCGCCCCCAGCTGATGCCCGGCCGGGCGACGCGGGGCTCCGGCTACGGCTACCAGGTCTGGCTCCCGGCCAGCCCGCGACGGACCTTCGCGCTGCTTGGCATCCACGGCCAGTCGATCACCGTCGATCCTACGTCGAAGCTCGTCATGGTCCAGACCGCGGTGCGGCCGCTGCCGGCGAACGACCCGGGCGCACGGGAAGGCCGCGCCTTGTGGACTGCGCTTCTCGAGAAGCTCGGGAGCGAGTAGCAGGCCGTCACTGCGACTCGAGCGGCGCGAGCTCGGCGAGCGGGCAGATCAGGCGCGGATGCTCGGGATCGGAGAGGTCGAGCTTGTCCCAGGGCACGCGGTAGCCGCGGCGCCTCCGGCGCCTGAAGCCGAACAGGCTCATGGACGAGGCGGAGAGGCGCTCGAGCGCCGCATCGACGCCGAGATGGTATTCGGTGATCGCGAGATCGGGGCCCGCCGGCTCGGCGCACACCTCCTCGATGCGGCCGACCGGCTCGCCATCGGGGCCTGCGACCCGGCGCCCGAGAAGAAGCTCGATGTGGAGCTCAGCCATCATGTCAGGCGCCCGGGATCCTGCCGACGACGTGGTCGCGCAGCCAGTCCTGCCAGTCGAACACCGTCGTGTCGTGCACGTCGAGATCGAGCCCGATATCGACGCCGATGTCGCGCACCCGATGCCAGTCGATGCGGCAGGGGTCGCGATGAGCCTCGCCGCCGAGGCGGGCCGACAGGCGCGAGACGAGCCGGCCGAGCCGCGGCCCGAGCCGGCGCGCAAGGGCCACCGACCCGATCTCGATGAAGGCGATGCGCGGCGGCGCGCCCCCGCGCAGCTCGGCGACGATGCCGTCGACCTTGCCCATCTTAGTCTCGTGGCGGTCGACCACCTGCTTGTCGAGGATGTCGCGGACGAGCTCCATCGTCAGCCTCCGAGGATCTCGAGCGGGATCGTCACGATCGCGAGCACGCAGCCAAGCGCGATCACGAACAGCACCGCGGCGTTGGCGATCGTGCCGTTGCGATGCTCCTTCACGTAGCGCTCGTCGTTCATCAGGAACAGGAACGGCACGACGGTCAGCGGCAGGCTCGCGGCGGTGAGCGCCATCGAAAAGACGGTGAGCTTCAGCGGATCGAGGCCGCAGGCGATCGGGATGGCGCTCATGAGCAGCGCGAGCGTGTAGACCGCGGCGAAGCCGGCATTGTCGCGCGGCTTCAGGTCCTCGCCCCAGTTCCAGCCGAAGCCCTGAGCGACCAGATAGGCCTGCTGCAGGCCGATCTCGAGCGCAGCCCCGAGGCAGGCGATGCCAAGCGAGGCGCAGAACAGCACGAAGCCCCAGAAACCGAACACCGGGATGAGGAGGAGCGGCAGCTGGTGGTAATCGTCGACGTCGGCGATGCCGCGCGGCGCCAGCACGAGCGCCGCGACGATCAGCACGCCGAGCGCGATCGTGCCGCCGAAGCTCATGCCGAGCCCGGCGATGGCCCGGTTCGCGCCAAGATAGCTCTTGTCCCATTTATCTTCGACCGCGCCCGACGAATAGAACAGGAAGAGGTAGGGCGAGATCGACGCGCCGAGGATGCTCACCGCGATGAACCAGTAGCGCGCCGTGTCGTGGCCGGGCAGGCTCGGCACCGCGCCGGCGGCGACGGCCTTCCAATCGGGCCGCAGCATCACGGCCGCGACGACGAAGCAAAGCGTCACGAGGCCGAGCGTCGAGACGCCCTTCTCGATGAAGCCGAAGGTGCCCTTCCACAACAGCAGCCAGGCGACGAGCGCGACCGGCAGCGCCCACCATTGAAAGCCGATGCCGGTCGCGAACTCGAGCGCGATCGCGGCGCCGCCGATCTCGGCCGCGAGCACGAGGAAATTGACGAACAGCGTCGCGATGAGCGGCCACAGGAAGAAGTTGAAGCCGAAGCGCTCGCGGATCGCGTCCGAAATGGTGTGACGGCTCACCGCCGCGAAGCGCCCCGCCATCTCGACGAGGAAGATGATGCAGATCGTGCCGAGCACGATCGCCCAGACGAGCCTGAAGCCGAAGGCGGCGCCGGCCTGCGCCGCGGTCGTCAGCGAGCCGACCTCAAGGAAGCCGCCGACGCTCGTGACGATGCCGAGCGAGATCTCCAGCAGCTTGTTCATCGCGGCGGCGGCCGGTTGCGGGCGGCAGGGGCGGTAAAGCTCGACGCCGCCGTCGCGGCCTCGGCGCGGGCACGCTCGGCGTCGCCCCGATCGCCGGCCTCGACCGCCGCCTCCGCGCGCCCGAGCGCCGCCCCGGCCTGGCGCATCGGGTTGAGCAGCGCCGCCCGCCGGGCGGCCCCGCCGGCCTCGGACGCCGCGACCTCTTCGGCAGCCTTGGTGAGCCTCTCGCGCATGGTCCTGGCCGTCTCCCGGGCGTAATCGGCCGGCGCGTCGCCGGCGAGCCAGGCCGAAAGCGCCGTCTGCGCGGTCGCGGTCGCGGTCGCCGCGGCCTTGAGCTGGCGCTCAGTGCCGTCGGAACCGGAGGAGCAGGCGGCGAGGAGGAGCGCGCCCGCGACGAGAAGGACCGCGCGCGGCAGCGCGCGTACGGCGGCGATGGCGGCGCGCCTCGCGCCCGCCCGGATCGGTCGCGGTGCAAGGGTCATCGCTAGCGCATGCACAGCCAAGCTTGATGGTTCCGCAGCGGGCAGCCCGGCCGGCGATCTTTATGCGGCCCTTAATGACGGGGCCACACCTGCCCGCCAGCCCTCAGCGGGTCGGCTCGGCGCGTTCGCGACGAGGTGGGCGGCGATCTTGCGGCCCGCCCTCGCGCCGGCTTTGAAAAGCCGCGCCGCGCCCGCTATACCGGCGGCATGAAAGCGCGTGATGCCAAGTTCGCCCTCGGCCAGGTGGTGAAGCACCGGGTGTTCCCGTTCCGGGGCGTCATCTTCGACGTCGACCCGGAGTTCAACAACACCGAGGAATGGTGGCAGGCGATCCCGGCCGAGATCCGGCCGCGGAAGGACCAGCCTTTCTACCATCTCCTCGCCGAGAACGCCGAATCCGAATACATCGCCTATGTCTCGGAGCAGAACCTCCTGCCCGACACCTCCGGCGAGCCGCTGCGCCACCCCCAGATCGCCGACGTGTTCGACCGCGACGACCGCGGCGGCTACCGGATGCGGATGCAAGCCGCGAACTGACGCCCGCAAGCGGCTGACCGACAACAAAAAGCCGGGCGCGAGGCCCGGCTTTTCCGTTGCGCTCGGCGAACGGCGCGGCTACTGCTTCGGCGCGGTTGCCGGGGCGCCCGTGGCGCCGGCGGCGCTCGACTGCTCGAGCTTCTTGCGCATCTCGTCGGAGCGGCGCTCGAGCTCCTCCTGCAGCTTCTTCTGCTGCTCCTCGAGCACCTTCGGGTCGATCGCCGCGCCGTCGAAGGCCTTGCCGAAGCCGGCGAGCGGCACCGAGAAGGTGACCTCGCGCGCGACCTGGTTCTGGACGCTGACGTTGAGGCTCGTGCCCTTCTTCATCTGGTTGACGAAGTCGTCCTTGAGCCCGACCGCCTCGGCGAAGCAGCCGTTCGGGAAGCAGAGCGCGTAGCGGCCGGGCGTCGGCTGGCCCTGGTCGATCGCGAAGCGGATGCCGGGCTGGAGCATCAGGCCGAGCGGCAGCAGGAAGCGCACGACGCGCTGCGTCTGCGCCCCCTGCGGCGCGTTCTTGGCCTCGTAGACCGCGACCGCCATCACCGGCTGGCCCTGGTCCGACACGAAGTCGCGGGTCGTGTAGCAGATCTCGCTGTTGTTCGACGGGTCCTTGCCGCAGACCTTGGTCCAATCGGGCTGCGACGGCTCGGGCTTGACCTGGACGACCGTCGGCCCGGTCGGCTGCTGAGCAGCACCCCCGGGCGCTGCCGGCGAGGCCTGCGGAGCCGGGATCGCCGGCGCCGGCGCCGGAGCCGGGG
>JAJKJG010000058.1 GCA_021154065.1 Methylobacterium sp. | reverse complement strand
CGGCCTGCACATGAAGGTGATCGCCTACGACCCTTTCCTCTCGCCCGAGCGCGCGCTCGAACTCGGCGTCGAGAAGGTGGAACCGGACGACCTCTTGCGCCGCGCCGACGTCATCACCCTGCACGTGCCGCTCACCGACAAGACGCGCAACATCCTCTCCGCGGAAGCCATCGCCCGGACCAAGAAGGGCGTGCGCATCGTCAACTGCGCCCGCGGCGGCCTCGTGGACGAGGTCGGCCTACGGGCGGCGCTCGACTCCGGGCACGTCGCCGGCGCGGCCTTCGACGTGTTCCTGGAGGAGCCGGCGACCGCGAATCCGCTGTTCGGGCATCCGAACGTGGTCTGCACGCCCCACCTCGGCGCGGCGACCGCGGAGGCGCAGGAGAACGTGGCCTTGCAGGTGGCCGAGCAGATGTCGGATTACCTGCTGCAAGGCGCGATCCAGAACGCCGTCAACTTCCCCTCCATCACGGCCGAGGAGGCGCCAAGGCTTAGGCCGTTCGTGGCGCTCGCCGAAAAGCTCGGCTCCTTCGTGGGCCAGCTCACGGAGGCGCCGATCCGCGGCATCCGCATCGAGTACGAGGGCGCGGTCGCCGGCATGAACACGCGCGCCCTCACCTCGGCGGCGGTGACGGGCGCGCTCAGGCCCTTTTTGCAGGACATCAACATGGTGGCGGCGCCCGTGATCGCGCGCGAGCGCGGCATCACGGTCGAGGAGCTGAAGCGCGAGACCGTCCATCGCGATTACGAGAGCTTCGTGCGCGTCACGATCGACGCCGAGGACACGTCGCGCCACGCCGGCGGCACGGTGTTCCAGGACGGCAAACCGCGCGTGATCGAAATCCGCGACATCGCGGTCGACGCCGAGTTCGCCCCCAACATGATTTTCGTGCGCAACGCCGACAAGCCGGGCTTCATCGGCCGCTTCGGCACGCTGCTCGGCGAGGCGGAGGTCAACGTCGCGACGTTCGCGCTCGGCCGCGACCGGGCCGGGGGCGACGCCATCTGCCTCGTGGCGGTGGACGAGCCGGTCTCGCCGGACCTTTTGCGCCGGATCGAGGCGATCCCGCAGGTCAAGCGCGCGCGGGCGGTGCGGTTTTAGCCGCCCCGCTCACGGCTGCGGTCGCCCCGCACATAGGGACTCCTCAAGCGGGCGCGACGCCGCCCTCGGCGCCTTTGCGCGTCTCGCCCTCCGAATTCCGCCGCTGGACCACAAGGTTGGAGACGAGGACCTGAACCGCCTCGCCGTGCTGGTTCAGCGTCGTCGTCCGGAACTTCGCCATGCCGCGATCCGGGCGCGACTTCGACGGGCGCAGCTCCAAGACCTCGCTCTCCACCGTCAAGATGTCTTCGGGCCTCACCGGCTTCGGCCAGCGCAGCTCGTCCATCCCCGCGCCGATGACGCCTCCGGCAATCGGCAGGCTCTCGACGAGCAGCCGCATCGTGATCGCCGCCGTATGCCAGCCACTCGCGGCGAGCCCGCCGAAAAAGGATCGCGCCGCGTCCGCTTCGTCCAGATGGAACGGCTGCGGGTCGAATTCGCCCGCGAAGCGCTTGATGTCCTCGGTCCCGACCCGGCGGGTGGCCGACCGGAAAACGGCGCCGACGCTCAGGTCTTCGAGATAGAGTTGCTTCGTCATGGAAGGGCCTCCGCGAAGTCGTCGACGCGGCTCGCGCGCATGGTTTTGGCGTGTTCAAGATGGAGAGGCGGTCGAAGCCGCATTCTCGCACGGCGTGCTTCGTAGGTCATGGGGTGGGCATGTCGAACCCCCTGCGCCAAAATTGCGGGAGAACCAGGGCGGATGCCTCAGGCCCGGCAAATCCTCAAGCAAAAATTCCTCGATGGGCGGCCGCGTCGGCAGACCGCGAGTTCTTGCTTTTTCCGCCGGTTGGTCCAGGATGAAGCGTTGCGGCAGGGCCGGCCTTTCGACACGATTCGTCATCGCCGTATCAGGACATTCGGTTGCGAAGGAGTTCGCGATGCGAGTCTTGTCCAGATCGAAACTCTTGTTGGCGGTCCTGCTCCTGGTCTTGAGCGCCGGCGGCGTCAAGACCGGCCGCGCCCAAAGTTCGCTCAATCCAGGCTTCGCCGAAGGCGACGCGGCGTACGAGCCGAAGGCGCGAGCCGGGCGCGAAATCTGGTTCTTCGCAACCGCGGACAATGACCGCTTTTTCACCTATTCCTACCCCCAACGCCTCGGCGTCGCGATCGACTGGTACAAGATCCTGGCGGCGAAGAACAAAGAGGATCTGTTCCAGGCCTGGGGCGTCCTTCCGGACCCCGACTGCTGCGTTCCTGGCCAGCCCGGCTGCCCGGCCAAAACGCTCGAGGAAACCTACGGATTCCAGTGGTGCCCCGGCGACGCCGAGCTCCTCAAGTTCGTCGGCAAGGAGCGCATCGGCAATCAAACCTACCGCGACCCGGCCTGCGGCTTCAGGGATGCGCCCTTCAGCGCCACGCCCGAGGGCGCGAGCGATCAGCGGCAGAGCCCGTGCGATCTGAAGTTCGGCACCTCCACGGGGGCGCTTGGCCTGCGCAAGTTTCCGAACCCCCGCTTCGACGCCGAGACGTGGCGGAAGCTGAACGGCTCCCTCGCCACCTGGGAGGGCTACGGGAAGCCCCTGTCCGACGATCCGAACGACAGCGATTCCCGGGCGACGCGGCTCTTCGACGGCTCGATCGAGCCGCCGTTCCGGATCGGCATGAGTTGCGGCGCGTGCCACATCTCGCACGATCCGCTCAAGAAGGCGGCCGACCCCAACAATCCGAAATGGGGTGAGGTCGACGGCCTCGTCGGCGCCCAGTACAGCCGCATTTCGCAGCTCCTGGCCTCCGGCATGTCCCAGCATGCGCTGGAGTGGCAGCTGATCGCGCGGTCCCGGCCCGGAGCCGTCGACACTTCGGCCTTGCCCATGGACATCGTGTCGAACCCCGGCACCATGAATCCGATCTACAATTTCTCCCGGCGGCCGCTGCACGATCACCGGGTGCTCAAATGGCGCCAGGCCGCGTCCTGTCCCGCAGGCCCGGACGCGAACTGCTGGTGCGAGCCGGACAAGCCCGGCAAATGCTGGCGGCGCAGCGAGAAGACCGAGGGCGTCCAGAACATTCTCAAAGGCGGCGAAGATTCGATCGGCGCCAAAGAGGCGATCCAGCGGGTCTACTTCAACATCGGCTCCTGCGCCGAGCAGTGCTGGCTCAACCACATCCCCGATGTGCGCGCGGTCGATCCGGCGCAGCGCAACTACGGACAGACGCCGTTCGACATCGGCCAGTGCCGGCGCGATTGCGCCAGCTTCCGGGCAATCGAGGACCGGCTCGACGATCTCGAGGCGTTCTTCCTGACCGCCCGACCGACGGATCTCTGGCGAGCCCGCGGCCTGTCCGGTCCGCAGGAGCTTGACGCCCAGCTCGACCGGGAGTTCGGAGAAGGCTCCGTCGCGCTGGGGCGGCAGGTCTTCGCCAGGACATGCGCCGGGTGCCATTCGAGCCAGAGCGGGCCTTACGAGACCGTCGACTTCAGAAAAACCGATCCGAACGACCCGACTCTGCGGATCGACTTCCTCAGCCACGAGCGTCCGGTTCCGGCCAGTCGCGTCGGCACCTACGCCGGACGCGCGATGCACTCCAACCACATGGCGAGCCGCGTCTGGGATCAATACGCGGCGCGCGACCTGCACGAGCGGCCGGTCGATCCCGCCCTGAACGAGGTCATGAAAGGCGGGGGACGCGGCTATTACCGGCCGCCGTCCCTGCTCAGCGTCTGGGCCTTCGCGCCGTTCATGCACAACAACGCGATCGGGCCGGAGCTGTGCGGCAAGCCGTCCAGGAAGGAGCTGGATTTCTATTCGTCGCCCTACGTGGACGCGAACCAAAAGCCGCTGGCCAATGCGCCGCCTTGCGCGCCGTTCGATCCGAGCGTGGAGGGCCGCTACACTCTCTTCAAAACCGCGATGAACGACCTGCTCAATCCCGAAAAGCGGATTCCCAAGGTCAACCTCGTCGATGCGGACATCATCGTGGACGTTGCGCCGAAGGTGACGATCCTCGGCCGCGAAAGCGGGCTCAGCATCAAGCTGCCCAAGGGCTCCCCGGCCGTGATGGTGAACAGCCTGCGCTACAAGGACCTCATCCAGGACGTCGTTCTGTCCCGCCGCGATCCGCAGAAGCTCGAGGCGAAATACAAGGACATCCTCACGGTCGGCCGATTCAACGAGCTGAAGAGCGGGCTCGGCCGGCTGCACGCCCGGCTCGAGGCGCGGCAGGATCACTTCACCCTCGACCTCTCGCAGGAGCAGCGGGATTTCATCCAGAGCTTCTATTCAAACGTGCTGGGCCGGGTCGAGAACGCCGGGCACCGGTTCGGCGAGGACCTCTCCGAACGCGAGAAGCAGGCGCTGATCGCCTTTCTGGCCACGCTCTGAACCGAAGGGGGAACCGATGGATAGACGACGCTGGACCGGTATGGGCGGCGCGGCGCTCACGCTCGCTTTGCTGGCGGGTCTTGCGCCGCGCGGGGAGGCGCAGCAAGCCCCGGACATCCCCTTCGCGCCGCGGACCGATCCGTCGCTCAGGGACCCGGACAATCCCGCCAAGACGTTCCGGGTGGATTTCGCCCGGGTCGAACAGGAGTTTCCGCTTTCGCGCGCGGACCTGATGAAGATCACGCCGGAGAATATCGCCGCCCTGACCCAGGAGGAGGTCGACCAGCTCTACGGGCGGCTGACCGCCGGACCGATCCCCGACGGCCCGCACCTGGGCGACCTCTTCTTCGCTCGCGCGGACAACGGCGAGGGAGGCGACCGCCTGAGGACGCGGCTGGAGGAGATCCTGGGCGGGATCCACGGCCGCGTCGCCGGGCGGAGCGTCGAGTTCATCGAGGAGCTCGGGCGCCGCCTTTGGAAAGGCAAGGTGTTCTACCGGGACGAGCGCATCCTGCGGAACATGATCGAGAACGTCGTCGTCCTGCGGCCCCTCGTCGACGACGTCGACAGCGTCAGGACCGCCGCCATCCCGCGCGAAAGCCGGATCGGCCGGGCTCTCGGGACCGACACGGTGTGGTTGCTGTTCCCGGCGAAGCTTTATTGCGGGCAGAGCCTCGTCGACGGCCGTCGGGAATCGGTGATCGTCGACTACGCCTACACCGACGCGATCGAAGGCTACCGGCCCCGTCCGGACGTGCTGGCGGGCCGCGGCGGCCTCCAGATCCGCGACGAGATCCGGATGATCCGGCCGGGCTTCTATCTCGGCCGGGCCTACATGAACCGGATGTTCCTCCTCAACTTCGCTCTCTACAACGAGGAGGTCGCCGAGCGCGAAGCCGCGGGCTTCGCCGCCGGCGCCGCCGTGGCCGAGGACTGCTGGCCGGGCGAACAGGCGCGCAGGACCGCCGTGCGATGACCGCCGGTTCGCTGCAAGTCGAGAGATGGGTGCAGCGCCGCGCGGAGAATCTGCTGCACGTCATGCGCCGGACGGACCCTTACTACCGGCCGGCCTTCAACCGCCTCCTCCGCGAGCCCATCGCCGGAGCGGTGCAGGCCCTGATCAACTGGCGCCGCCCCAACGAGGGTCTGACGCTCGCCGAGGAAAGGCGCATGCCCGGCGAAGAGGCGGCCCTCGACTCGAT
>JAJKJG010000057.1 GCA_021154065.1 Methylobacterium sp. | reverse complement strand
TCGCCGGGGCGGCGCTGGCGCTCGGCGCCTCCGCCGCCGGTGCCCAGAACGTCGTCGTCGGCGGCAAGAACTTCACCGAGCAGCAGATCATGGCCGAGATGACGAGCCAGCTGCTCAAGGCCAAGGGCTTCACCGTCGACAAGCGCGCCGGGCTCGGCACGGCGCCGCTGCGTCAGGCCCAGGAAGCCGGCCAGATCGACGTCTATTGGGAATACACCGGCACCTCGCTCATCAACTTCAACAAGGTGACGGACAAGCTCGACGCCGGCGCGACCTACGCCAAGGTCAAGGAGCTCGACGCCGCGAAGGGCCTCGTCTGGCTCAATCCCTCGAAGGCGAACAACACCTACGCGCTCGCGATGCGCGCCGAGGATGCCGCCAAGAAGGGAATTAAGAGCCTGTCCGACCTCGCAGCGAAGGAGAAGAGCGGGCAGAAGCAGAAGTTCGGCTGCAACGCCGAGTTCTACGCCCGCGCCGACGGGCTGAAGCCGCTCCAGGAAGCCTACGGCTTCGAGTTTCCGCGCGAGGACGTGATCCGCATGGACACCGGCCTCGTCTACCAGGCGCTGCGCGACGCGCAGGTCGACGTCGGCCTCGTCTTCGCGACCGACGGGCGCGTGCCGGCCTTCAGCTTCGTCATCCTCCAGGACGACAAGGGCTTCTTCCCGAACTACGCCATGACGCCGGTGGTCCGGAAGGAGATCCTGGACAAGAACCCGAAGCTCGCCGAGGCCCTGAACGCGCTGTCGGCGAAGCTCGACGACGCCACCATGGCGAGGCTCAACGCCTCGGTCGACGTCGACAAGAAGAGCGTCGAGGAGGTCGCGGGCGGATTCCTGAAGGGACAGGGGCTGGTGTGACGCGCTGTCATTCCGGGGCAGGCCGCAGGCCTGAGCCCGGAACCCATAAACACCGCTCTTGTCGAGGGCGCACAAATAATCCCGCCGCGGCCTCTTCGGTGCCGCCGGTGTTTATGGGTTCCGGGCTCGACGCTTCGCGTCGCCCCGGAATGACAAGAGGGCCATGACCAGCCTCACCGTCGCCGCGGCGCAGATCGAATGTCGCCCAGGCGACATCGAAGCGAACCTCTCTTTGCATCGCGCGGCGATCGACGAGGCGCACGGCCGCGGGGCGGAACTCCTCGTCTTCCCCGAGCTGTCGCTCACGGATTATCTCTCCGAGCCCGATCTGCCGCGTCTCGCCCGGTCGCAGCATGCACCGGAGCTCCAGGCGCTGGCCGACGCGGCAGGCAGCATGCTCGTCTCGGTCGGCTTCATCGAGGACGGCGGCGGCGGGCGCTTCCACAACAGCCAGGCCCTGGTCTCGCGCGGCCGCGTGCTGCACGTCCATCGCAAGCTCAACCTGCCGACCTACGGCCGCCTCACCGAGGGGCGGTATTACGCCAAGGGCGAGCGCATCGGCCTAGCCCGGCATGGCGCGTGGTCGCTCGCCACCCTCATCTGCGCCGAGACCTGGAACCCGGCGCTGCCCTGGCTCGCGGCGCTGCGCGGCGCGAGCCTGCTCCTCGTGCCGGTCGCCTCGTCGCTGCACGTCGTCGACGATCTCGACAACCGCACCGGCTGGACGGTGAACCTCTCCCATACGGCGCTGACCTACGGGCTGCCGCTGGTGATGGCGAACCATTGCGGCGCGCGCGGCGGTCTTAAATTCTGGGGCGGCTCGCGCATCCTCGACGCCTTCGGGCGCGAGCTCGCGCGGGCGGGCGAGAGGCCGCAGGTGATCTCGGCCGAGATCGCGCTCGATGACGTGCGCCGCGCCCGCGACCGCCTGCCGACGATGCGCGACGCCGATCCGCGCCGCGTGCGGGCCGAGCTCGATCGCTTCCTTGCCGAGCCGGAGGTCGCGCCGTGACGCCGCTCGCCTTCATTCACGATCTTGGCTTCGACGACTTGCCGCGCCCTGTCGTCGCGCAGGCGAAGCGCTGCGTGCTCGACCTCGTCGGCGTCGCGGCGAGCGGGGTTAAGACCGACCTGTCGCGCATCGTCCGGGACCATGCCGTCCGCCACATGGGCACGGGCGCGGGCGGCGCGCGCATTCTCCTCGACGGCCGCCGCGCCAGCCCGGCCGGCGCCGCCTTCGCCGGCGCCTCGACGATCGACGCCTTCGACGCCCATGACGGCCACCCGCTGACCAAGGGCCACGCCGGCGTCGCCGTGCTGCCGGCGCTCTTTGCCGTGGCCGACGCGGAAGGCGGCGGCGACGGACGCGATCTCCTCGTGGCGCTCGTCCTCGGCTACGAGGTGGCGATCCGGGCCGGCATCGCGCTCCACGCCAGCGTGCCGGACTACCACACCTCGGGCGCTTGGAATGCGCTCGGCTGCGCCGCGGTTGCGGCCCGGCTGCTCGGCCTTTCGGCGGACGCCACCCGCCACGCCCTCGGCATCGCCGAATATCACGGGCCGCGCAGCCAGATGATGCGCTGCATCGACCACCCGACGATGGTCAAGGACGGCTCCGGCTGGGGCGCCTTCGCCGGCGTGAGCGCGGCCTATCTCGCCGCCGACGGGTTCACCGGCGCGCCGGCGATCACGATCGAGGCCGGCGGGGCGGCGGAGCCGTGGTCGGATCTCGGCCGGCGCTGGCGCATCCTCGAGCTCTATTTCAAGCCGCAGCCGGTCTGCCGCTGGGCGCAGCCGGCGATCGAGGCCGCGCTGGCGCTGACCGCGCCGGCGCTGGCCGGAGGTGCGCGCCTCGATCCGGAGCGCATCAGGTCGGTCGCGGTCGAGACGTTCGACGCCGCGGCGCGCCTCGGCACGAGGCCGCCGGCAACGACCGAGGAGGCGCAATACGGGCTCGGCTTCCCGCTCGCCGCCGCGCTCGTGCGGGGACATCTCGGTCCCGGGGACATCTCAGGCGAGGGCTTGCGCGACGAGAGGGTCCTTCGCCTGCTCGAGCGCATCACGGTTGCCGAGCGCGGCGAGTTCACGCGCCGTTTTCCCGCCGAGCGCATCGCGTCGGTACGCATCGTCCTCGACGACGGCCGGGTGCTCGAATCGGCCCCGACCGCGGCGCGCGGCGATGCCGACGCGCCGCTCGGCGATGACGAGCTCGGGGCGAAATTCGAGCTGCTCGCCGCCGCGGTGCCGCGGAGCAGGCGGGCGGCGATCGCCGCCGCGGTCGAGGCGCTCGACTGCGGCGCCCGGCTCGAGAGCGACCTCCTGCCGCTGCTTCTTGCCGCGCCGCGGTGGGCGGGCGAGCGGCGCCAGGCGGCCGGCGCCGCCTGAAGACTTCCGACCCCCCCGAGGAGCCCGCGATGCCGACCGAAGTGTTCCGCCCGCCCGAGCCGCCGCCCCTCCCCGAAGCCGTCCTGTCGGGCTGGGCCGCGATCCCGACGACGATCGCCTCCGACGTCTCCCGCGGCCGGCTCCTGCTCGACCCGCGCATCCGCCCCTTGCGGCCGCTGCACGGCGGCCCGCGCCTTGTCGGCCCGGCGGTCACCGCCTGGTGCGAGCCCGGCGACATCGGCGCAGCGCTGCATGCCGTGGCGCTGGCGCGCGGCGGCGACGTGATCGTCATCGACGCCGGCGGCTGCCTGCAGAGCGCCGTAGTCGGCGAGCATCTCTGCGGCGCGGCACGACGCAACGGCGCCGCCGGGATGATCGTCAACGGCGCCGTGCGCGACATCGGACCGATCGCCGCCTGGCCCGACTTCCCGGTCTTCACGCTCGGCAACACCGCCCGCGGCCCGGTCTCGATCGAGCGCGGCACGGTCGGCGCCGCGATCGTCTGCGGCGGCATCCGGGTCGAGCCGCACGACCTCATCCTCGCCGACGACGACGGCGTCGTCGCGATCCCGCGCGCCGAGGCCGTCGCCTGGCTCGAGGCGGCGCAAGCGAAGGTGCGGGTCGAGGAGGAATGGGACCGCCGGCTGTCGGCCGGCGAGACGACGCTGCAGGTGTTCGGCCCGCCCGCTTAAGCGGCGCGCCGTCAGATCGTCGCGTCGGTCTGAGCGTCGAAGAAGTGCAAGCGGTCGGGGTTGAGCGCGATGCGCAGCCTGTCGCCGTAGACGGCGCGGACGGTCGGCTCGACCGCCGCGACCATCGCCCCGCGGCCGACCTTGAGGTCGAGGAGGATCTCCGAGCCGAGCTTCTCCACCACCTCGACGAGGGCGTCGAACGCGAAATCGGCGGGGTCGGCGGCGGTGGCGATGCGCAGGTCCTCGGGGCGGATGCCGAGCGTGACTTCGCGGCCGAGACAGGCGCGCAGCCGATCGGCCGCGTGCGGCGGCGCCGCGATGTCGAGACCTTCGTTCACGAGCCGCAATCCGCCGTCGCGCTCGGTGACGGTGACGGCGGCGAAGTTCATCGCCGGCGAGCCGATGAAGCCGGCGACGAACCGCGTCGCCGGCGCGTTGTAGAGCTCGAGCGGCTCGCCGACCTGCTGCACGAGCCCGTCCTTCATGACCACGACGCGGTCGCCGAGCGTCATCGCCTCGACCTGGTCGTGGGTGACGTAGATCGCCGTCGTGCCGAGGCGCTGGTGCAGCTTCTTAAGCTCGACCCGCATCTGCACCCGGAGCTTGGCGTCGAGGTTCGACAGCGGCTCGTCGAACAGGAATACCTGCGGATGGCGCACGATGGCGCGGCCGAGCGCGACGCGCTGGCGCTGGCCGCCCGAGAGCTGCCGCGGCTTGCGCTTGAGAAGATCCTGGATGCCGAGGATCTCGGCCGCGTCCTGCACGCGCTTGCGGATCTCGTCCTTCTCGAACTTCCGCATCTTGAGGCCGAAGGCCATGTTGTCGAACACGCTCATATGCGGGTAGAGCGCGTAATTCTGGAACACCATTGCGATGTCGCGATCCATCGGCGCGAGATCGTTGACGCGCTGCGTCCCGATCCTGATGTCGCCGGACGAGATCTCCTCGAGGCCGGCGATCATCCTCAGCGTCGTGGTCTTGCCGCAGCCGGACGGTCCGACGAAGACCATGAACTCGCGGTCGCGGATGTCGAGGTTCACGTCCTTCACGGCATGGACGGCGCCGTCGTAGAACTTGTTGATCTGGGAGAGGACGACCTGTGCCATCGCGCCGGCGCTCCGCTCAGCCTTTGACCGAGCCGGTGAGCCCGGCGACGTAGTGCTCGACGAAGAACGAGTAGACGATCGCGACCGGGATCGAGCCGAGGAGCGCTCCGGCCATCAGCGGCCCCCAGAAGAACACGTCGCCGCGGATGAGCTCGGACACGACGCCCACCGGCACCGTCTTCTGCTCGGGCGAGGACAGGAACACGAGGGCGTAGATGAACTCGTTCCACGACAGCGTGAAGGCGAAGATGCCGGCCGAGAGGATGCCGGGCAGCGCCACCGGGATGACGATGTAGAGCATCGCCTGCCAGCGCGCCGCGCCGTCGATGCGGGCGCATTCCTCGAGCTCCTTCGGGATCGCCTTGAAGTAGCCCATCATCAGCCAGGTGCAGAATGGGATCAGGAAGGTCGGGTAGGTCAGGATCAAGGCCCAGGGCGTGTCGCCGAGGCGGTAGTTGCGGATGATCTCGGCGAGCGGAATGAAGAGCAGCGTCTGCGGCACGAGATAGGTGATGAAGATGCCGGTGCCGAGCGAGCCGGCGAAGGGGAACTTGAGCCGCGACAGCGCATAGCCGGCGAGCACGCCGCAGACGAGCGAGATCGCCGTCGAGGCGAGCGCGATCACCATCGTGTTCCACATCCACGTGCCGAAGATGGTCTCCTCGAACAGGTACTCGACATGCGCCCAGGTCGGGTTCGTGGTCCAGAACGGCGTGTAGTTCGTCGCATTCCAGGGCCGATAGAGCTCGCCGTCGGGACGCACCGCGGTGATCAGCATCCAGTAGAACGGGAACAGCAGCCACAGCACCAGGAACCCGAGCGGCAGGCGGAAATAGACCCAGCGCCGCCATGCCGCTCCCTCGATCATCAGCGGGTCTCCACGCGGCGGATGTAGAGCAGCTGCACGATCACGACCAGGAACAGGATCGGGAACATCGCGAGCGAGATCGCGGCGCCCTGGCTGAGAAGTCCCGTGCCGACGCCGATCTGGTAGGCATAGGTCGCAAACAGATGGGTCGCGTTCGCCGGCCCGCCGCCGGTCATGACGTAGACGATCTGGAAATCGGCGAAGGTCTGGATGATCGAGAACAGCACCACGACCATCGTGACCGGCAGGAGCAGCGGCCAGGTGATGTGCCAGAAGCGCTGCCACGGCCGCGCGCCGTCGATCGCCGCCGCCTCGTTGAGCTCCGGGCTGATGGTCTGCAGGCCGGCGAGGAGGCTGATGGCGAAGAACGGCACCCCGCGCCAGACGTTGACGACCATGATCGAAAACATCGCGAGGTCGGGATCGCCGAGCCAATTGATCGAGCGCTTGATCAGCCCGAGCTGGAACAGCCCCCAATTGATGACGCTGAAGGTCGGGTCGAACATCCATTTCCAGGCGAATGTCGAGAGCACCGTCGGGATGATGAAGGGCAGGAGGATGAAGGCGCGCACGATCGCCTTGCCCTTGAAGTGGCGGTTGAGGAGGAGCGCCAGCCAGAGGCCGATCCCGAGCTTGAAGACCGTCGTCACGCCCGTATAGACGAAGGTGTTGTAGACCGCCTGGCGGAAGATGCCGTCGTTCCAGATGCGCTCGAAATTCGCCGCCCCGACGAAGGTGCCCGGCACCCCGACCCGCGAATCCGTCACCGACAGGATGATGCCGCGCGCGAACGGATAGGCGATGAAGAGGCAGAGCAGCACCATCGTCGGCACGAGCAGCACGAAGGCGAGCCAGCGCTCGTCCTCGAGCAGGCGGCGGCGCGGCACGCTCCGCGGAGCCTGCGGCGCCGCCCTGATCGTGCCGGCGGTGCTGACCGTCATCGGACCTGTCCCGGTAGAGCCTCCCGCCGGTCATCGCCGGTCGGGAGGCTTCATCCCTGCTTCTAGGCTCAGACGTAGACCTTCTTGAGCTCGCCCTCGGCCCAGGCGACCGCCTCCTCGGCGGTGCCGCCCTGGACGGCCTTGGCGTACATGTCGACGATCACGTATTTCGACAGCACCTCGCCGGCGCGCGCGTTCGGCAGGCCCTTGCGGCCCGGCAGCTCGCCGAGCCTGCCGGCGACCTTGAACGGCAGCATGACGGGGTTCTCCTCCCACATCTTGCTCTTCTCCCAGTCGGCCGTCGGTGCGGTCGCGAAGCCCTTCTGTGAGTTGAACCACTTCTCGTAGTTCGCCGGCGTGTGCATCCAGCGCAGGAAGTCCTTCGCCGCCTTCTGGTTCTTCGAATAGCTCGGCATCAGGTGCGACTCGAAGGTGTGCATGCCGAACTGCCCGGCCGGACCCTTGGGCAGCGGCGCGTGCAGGATGTCGGTATGGAGGGCCGCGCCCTTCTCGGTCTTGTACTGGTCGGGCTTGCGCATCGCCTCGATGTAGATCGAGGCGCCGTTAAGGGTCGAGGAGATCGTTCCCGACAGGAAGGCGCGGTTGTTGCTCGAGTCGTCCCAGGCGAGGCCGCCCTCGTCGCAGGCCTCCTTCCAGAGCGCGACCATGTACTTCACCGATTCGATCGTCTCCTTCGAGTTGATGATGACCTTGCCGCTCTCGTCGACCTCGTTGCCGCCATAGGACCACATCAGCGGGTAGGCGAAGGTCGGCGGATCGCCGAACGAATGGCCGAGCGCCTGGCCGATCGGATGGCCCTTGGCCTTGAGCTTCTTGCCGGCGTCGCGGAACTCGTCCCAGGTCTCGGGATACTTGCTGTAGCCGACCTCCTCAAACCAGGATTTGCGATAGGCATTCATGGCGCCGATGATGCAGAACGGCATCGACAGCCACTTCTTGCCGTCGTTGCAGTTGCCCGACGAGACCTTGTACCAGCCGCCCTGCGTCTTGCCGATGTCCTCGGCGATGTCGGAGAGGTCGACGGCGCTCGCGGCGTAAAGGTGCGGGTGGTTGTTGAACAGCATGAACAGGTCGGGGCCGGCGCCCGACTGGATCGCCGAGGTGATGCGCGGCTGCAGGTCGTTGCCGTTGACGGTCTCGAGGTTGACCTTCACCCCGATCGCCTTCTCGCACTCGGGCAGGAGCTCGCGGCGGAGCAGCTGGTCGGATGCCGGGACGAAGTCGTTCCAGCGGATCCAGTGCACGGTCGGGGTCTGGGCGTAGGCAGGCGCGCGCCCGGTCGCGAGGATCGCGGCGATCCCGCCGGTTTTCGCCGCGACGGCGCCGGCGCCGGACAGTTTCAGAAGCTTGCGGCGAGTGACTTGAGCCATGCTGGTTTCCTCCCTGGATCGCGAGAGCCTTTCCGGCTTCTTCGCGCCCCGAAGCTTAGCACCGGCGAATTCTGGCACAAGCGAGGACCCGACACGATTTCGGCTACGGCGCGCGCCGGGCTTTACGGCTCCTCTTCGTCATGGAGAATGGCGCCCGCCGCCGGAGCGGCCTGGAGGACGGCGGGGATGACGAACGCCTTGAAACGGCTGTGCCGGTCGCGCGAGCTCAAGCTCGGTCATTTCCTCATCGAGTTCGCGACGCCGGGGATCGGCCACATCCTGAAAGGGGCGGGCTGCGACTTCGTCTTCATCGACATGGAGCATTCGGGCTTCTCCTTCGAAACGGTGAAGAGCGCGGTGCGCTACTGCGAGGCGGCGCAACTGCCGGCGATCGTCCGCGTGCCCTCGAAGAGCTACCACCACATCGCCCGTGCGGCCGACATCGGCGCCGAGGCCGTCATGGTGCCGATGGTCGACACTGACGCCGAGGCGCGCGAGCTCGTCTCGCACCTCAAATACACGCCGCTCGGCGCCCGCGGCGTCGCGCTCGGCATCGCACACGACAATTTCCGTGGCGCCGGCCCCGTGCATGAGCGGCTCGCCGCCGCAAACGAGCGGACCTGCCTGTTCGC
>JAJKJG010000056.1 GCA_021154065.1 Methylobacterium sp. | reverse complement strand
GGCCCGGTCAAGTGGGCGGGCCACCCCAACTCCCCTCATGCTGGATGAGGGGGCGTGGGGAGGGCGGCCCTATGAGCAAGCGCCATCATTCCGCCGCGGCGGGGTCTTTCGTTGAAGGCCTCGCGCCGATTCCTGGCCTGATCCGAATGCTATCCCGCCCCACCTTCGTCCTCCTCGCGATCGCCACCGCCGCCTTGTCGGCGCCCGCCGCCGCGCAGGATGCCGCCGACTTCGTCGTGCGCATGAACCGGCTCGAGAACCAGGTCCGCCAGATGTCGGGCCATATCGAGCAGCTGCAGTTCGAGAACCGGCAGCTCAAGGACCAGCTGCGGAAGTTCGAGGAGGACATCGAGTTCCGCTTCCAGGAATCCGCCGGCGGGCGCGGCGGGGCTCCTCGCCTCGCCTCGCCGCCGGCGGCAGCGCAGCCTCCGATCGCGAGCCAGACTCCGCCGACGCAGCCGCCGCGAGCGACGCGCCGCGGCGATGCCTTCGACCCCGGCGCCGCTCCGCACGCGCCCGGCGCGCCGATGCCGCTCGGCACCACGCGGCCTTCGGCGCCGCTGCCGCCGAACGTCGTCGCCGAGGTCGCGCCGGGCCCGGGCGGGCCGCTCCCGCGCGGCGCGATCGAGCCGGGACCGACGATCGAGACCCTGATCGACGACGAGGACGGGCCTCCGCCCGGCGCCGCGCCGCTCGATCTCAGCGCCGCCGGACGCGTCGCCGCGGCGCCGCCTCCTCGGCCTGCGCCGAGCATCGCCGCGACGGGCAGCGGCAACGCCCGCACCGATTACGATGCCGCCTACGCCTATATCCTGCAGCGGCAGTACGAGCAGGCCGAGATGGGCCTGCGGCAGTTCCTGCAGTCGCATCCGCGCGACCGGCTCGTGCCCGACGCGATCTATTGGCTCGGCGAGAGCTACCTCCAGCGCAGCCGCCCGCGCGAGGCGGCGGAGCAGTTCCTCAAGGTCTCGACCGAGCACGCGCGCTCGAACAAGGCGCCGGACGCGATGCTCAAGCTCGGCATCGCGCTGAACGCGCTCGGCGCGCGCGACCAAGCCTGCGCCACCTTCGCCGAGCTCGGCCGGAAATACCCCGAGGCGGCAAGCGTTCGTCAGGGCGCCGAGCGCGAGCAGAAGCGCGCCCGCTGCGCGTGACCGGCGAGGCGAAGCCGCTCTCCCATTCGGATGTCGCGCCGCTTCTCGAGCCCTATCTCCTGAAGCGGGAGGCCGGTCCGAGCGCGGTGATCCTTGCCGTTTCCGGCGGCCCCGACTCGGTCGCGCTCATGCGCCTTGCGGCAGGTTTCGCGGCGCCGGGCCGGGTGCCGGTCACGGTCGCGACGGTCGACCACGGGCTCCGCCCCGAGAGCTGCGCCGAGGCCAAAACTGTCGCCGCCTGGGCCGCCGAGTGTGGCCTCTCGCATCGCATTCTCGTCTGGAAAGGCCGCAAGCCGAGCACCGGGCTACAGGAACGGGCGCGCGCGGCACGCTACCGGCTCCTCGCCGGCCTCGGGGCGGAACTCGACGCCTCCCACCTTCTCACCGCCCATACGATGGACGATCAGGCCGAGACCATCCTGATGCGGCTGTCGCGCGGCACCGGGGTCGGCGGGCTTGCCGGCATGCGGGCCGAGACGCCCTTGGCCGGGATCGTCCTCGCCCGGCCGTTGCTCGCGGTGCGCAAGGAGCGGCTCGTCGCCACCTGCCGGGCGCGGCGCTGGCCCTTCTTCGACGATCCGGCGAATCTCGATCCACGTTTTGCGCGCAGCCGATGGCGCAAGCTCATGTCGGCGCTCGCCGCCGAGGGGCTCACGGCGGAGCGCTTGGCGGCCCTGAGCGTCCGGGCACAGCGGGCTGAGGATGCGCTCGCAGCGCGGGCCGCCGCGGTCCTCGCCGAGGCGCGCCTCGCATCCGGCAAGGGCAGAGTGACGCTTAACGGCGCGACGCTTCTGCGCGAGCCCGAGGCGATCCTGCTCCGCGTTGTCGCTGCCGCAATCGTCGCCGTCGCGGGCGCCCGCACCCGTCCGGTGCGGCTCGACCGCTTCGAGGGGCATGTCCTCGGGACGATCCGCTCCGCGCTCTCGGAAAGGGCGCGCTGCACGATGAACTTCGGCGGCGCGCTGATCGAGATCGGGCCTGATCGGCGCATCCGCTTCTCGCCCGAGCCGCCGCGGCGCACGGGCCGAAGTTAACGAAAGAAGAACGTCGCGCCGCAGGCGCGCCGCATTTCCTTGGCAAGGGGGCGGTGGCATGCGTTAAGCCTCTGAAAACGCTGGAACGCGAAGCTTCGGCGCGCGTTTCGGGTAACCTACGGGGTAACCCGCGAGTCTGAAACCCCACTTGACCGCCGCGATCGATATTTGTAATCACCGCCCGTGGCACTCGCCTGCCGAGAGTGCTAGCCCCAATCAGATGGCGCGTTTAGGCGCCCTAAGGAGGAGCACATGCAGTTCCGTCCGTTGCACGACCGTGTCGTCGTACGCCGTATCGAAGCGGAGGAGAAGACGAAGGGTGGCATCATCATCCCGGACACCGCCAAGGAGAAGCCTCAGGAGGGCGAAGTCATCGCCGCTGGTCCCGGCGCCCGCGACGAGAGCGGCAAGATCGTCCCCCTGGACGTCAAGGCAGGCGATCGCATTCTGTTCGGCAAATGGTCGGGCACCGAGGTGCGCATCGACGGCGAGGACCTCCTGATCATGAAGGAGTCCGACATCATGGGCGTCGTCGAGCAGACGGTCGCCCGCAAGAAGGCCGCGTGATCAGCGCAATCCAGCAATCAAGGAACAGGAGGCACGCTCATGGCTGCCAAAGACGTACGCTTCTCAACCGACGCTCGCGACCGCATGCTCCGCGGGGTCGAAACTCTCGCCAGTGCCGTGAAGGTCACCCTCGGCCCTAAGGGCCGCAACGTCGTCCTCGACAAGTCCTTCGGCGCGCCCCGCGTGACCAAGGACGGCGTCACCGTCGCTAAGGAGATCGAGCTCTCCTGCAAGTTCGAGAATATGGGTGCCCAGATGGTTCGCGAGGTCGCCTCGAAGTCGAGCGACATCGCCGGCGACGGCACCACGACCGCGACGGTGCTCGCCGCAGCGATCGTGCGCGAAGGCGCGAAGTCGGTCGCGGCTGGCATGAACCCGATGGACCTGAAGCGTGGGATCGACCTCGCCGTCGCCGAGGTGGTGAAGGACATCGAAAAGCGCTCCAAGAAGGTGAAGTCCTCGGATGAAATCGCTCAGGTCGGCACCATCTCCGCAAATGGCGACAAGTCCATCGGCGACATGATCGCCAAGGCGATGCAGAAGGTCGGAAACGAGGGCGTGATCACGGCCGAGGAGGCCAAGACCGCCGAAACCGAGCTCGACATCGTGGAGGGCATGCAGTTCGACCGCGGCTACCTCTCGCCGTACTTCATCACGAACGCGGAAAAGATGATCGCCGAGCTCGAGGATGCCTACATCCTTATCCACGAGAAGAAGCTGTCCTCCCTGCAGGCGATGCTGCCGATCCTCGAGGCCGTGGTGCAGTCGGGCAAGCCGCTTCTGATCATCGCGGAAGACATAGAGGGTGAGGCGCTCGCCACGCTCGTCGTCAACAAGCTGCGCGGCGGCCTCAAGGTGGCGGCCGTGAAGGCGCCGGGCTTCGGCGATCGCCGCAAGGCGATGCTCGAGGACATAGCCGTCCTCACCGCCGGCCAGACGATCTCGGAAGATCTCGGCATCAAGCTCGAGAACGTGACGCTCGACATGCTCGGCCGTGCCAAGCGCGTGCGCATCGAGAAGGAGAACACGACGATCATCGACGGTGCCGGCAAGCGCAACGACATCGAGGGCCGCATCGCCCAGATCAAGGCGCAGGTCGAGGAGACGACCTCGGACTACGACCGTGAGAAGCTCCAGGAGCGTCTGGCGAAGCTCGCAGGCGGCGTGGCGATCATCCGCGTGGGCGGTTCGACCGAGGTCGAGGTGAAGGAGAAGAAGGACCGCGTCGAGGACGCTCTTCACTCCACCCGTGCGGCAGTCGAGGAAGGTATCGTCCCGGGCGGCGGCGTTGCGCTGCTCCGTGCCAAAGCAGCGGCTAAAGCACTTAAGAGTGAGAACCCCGACGTCCAGGCCGGCATCAACATCGTGCTGAAAGCGCTTGAGGCTCCGATCCGGCAGATCGCCGAGAACTCCGGCGTGGAAGGCTCGATCGTGGTCGGCCGGATCACCGATAACAAGTCCCAGACCTTCGGCTTCGACGCGCAGACCGAGGAGTACGTAGACATGCTGCAGGCGGGCATCGTCGATCCCGCCAAGGTCGTCCGCGCCGCGCTCCAGAATGCCGCGTCCGTGGCTGGCTTGCTCGTCACGACGGAGGCCATGATCTCGGAGGCTCCCAAGAAGGAGAGCGCTCCGGCAATGCCGGGCGGCGGCGGCATGGGCGGCATGGGTGGAATGGACTACTAGTCCCGACCACTCGACCAGAGAGGAGGGCCCCGGGATTTCCGGGGCCCTCTGTAGCACCCTAGTAGCCGGCGGTTGGAGGACCGCTCTCCTGAAGATGGTTTGGGCGTCTCGCTCGGCGAAGCCGTCGGCGCGCAAAGATTTTCCGTCGCCGACTAGGCCTGAGGCCGGGAGATATCGGGCGAGCCACAGCGTGATCGACAATCCCGTTCAGGTTGAGCGGCTCATCGCGAAGCTCAGGGCGGCGTTGCCGCTTTCCGCGACGGCGACGCCGCCCTTAGTGGCCTTATTGAAGGAGCAGACGGCGGGCATTGATCTGTCGCCGTCATGCCAGATTACCGGCATTCACTACGCCGGCGACGAAGGCGGGATTGTTTGCAAGCTCGACTTCGGAAACGAGCCCGAACAGAAGGTTTTCTTCGCCTCGATCACTCACTTGGCTTTCGATCGCAGGCTGCCACTGGCGCGGGAGATCACGGGGTACCAGAAACACCGGACTAAACGTGTCCGCCCGAGCCCATCGTCCTGGCCCCATCACTGAAGCGTCGCGCGCGATGGCGATCATCGCCCTCAT
>JAJKJG010000055.1 GCA_021154065.1 Methylobacterium sp. | reverse complement strand
ATGCGGTCGGGTTCAGTCCCCGCGATGTAGTCGGCAGCTTCCAAGGAACGGCGTTCTCCCTTCGGGGCAGTGGCGAAACCGGCTAGACGGTGAGCGTGTTTGGCGGGCTTCCACTTCCCCGTCATGGCCGCAACGCGCTGATATGTGTCTGCCGCCCCTGCGGCCCACGGTCCATCCTCGACTAAAATCGTAAGGCGATAGTCAGGGTCAATCCGAGCTAGTTGATCTGAAGTGTGGAACATGAGGTATCGCAGGCAAAGCGCATAATCTGAGTCTGCGCGGAAGCCCTTGATGCCCCTCATCCTTTCCTTGATCGATTTGTGAACGGCGTTTTCAACACCAATAGAGACGCGGAACAGGGTGTTCTTCTCAATCGCCTTTTCCTGTGAATCGATGAACCGCTTCCGCTTGAAGCCACTCCAGCGGTCAAACGGCGGCGCGGGCTCGTTGAACTCCTTGTAGTGGAACGCATCCACCTTTGAGCGCATCAAGAGAGCGTCCCATCTCTCTTCAAGCTTGTCCCACTGACCAGCCGTCGCAACAGCGCCGGCAAGCACCGTATAGGGCGAGCGCCCATCGGTGCCAGCCTCGTCTAATCGCGCGCTGTAAACGATCACGAGATCAGAGCTTCCAAACTTGTGGCCGAGCAGACCATGCAGGGCACCGCTTATCGGGATTTCGATCATGATCCCGACTCACAGATAACAGGCGGGTACGGGAAGTACAATATCCCGACTTCCCTCCTAATTCCCATCCACGTTTATTTTCATCCTTTTAAGGGAGCTTTCCATGCCCTTCACCGTCACGCCGAACGTCGCGCAATACGGCGGCGCCAATTGGTCGAATTTCATCAAGACCGTCCCGAACTGCACACCGCAGTCGGCGCAACGGATTGCGCGGGCGGACCCGAATATCGGTTTCTTCTTCTACTGCCGCGGCGTGCTGGTGCTCGACGGGCATCCGCAGTTCAATCCGGGCGACGCCGTGTTCTTCTCCGGCGCGCCCTGGCCGGGAAGCGCCCCCCAGGCCGACATCTACCAGAAGGACGTGTTCACCATGGCCTACGTCATGACGAACACGAGCAGCCTCGCCAACGCCGGCTGCTACACCCTCGCAGACGGGCGCCAGTTCTTCGATTTCGTTTCAGTCTTCGCAGCGAACCTGGACGGCCCGCCGAACGTCCCGGTGCTCACCTTCACGCTGCCGGTCAATGCCTCGCTCTATGACACCGACGACGTGAAAAAGCTGCAGAACCTGGGGATCACGGTGGTTCTGAGCGTCGTCAACAACTGGTCGAAAGCCGGATGGTCCGAGTTCACGGATCAGACGGCGGCGCAATGGTTCGTCGACCAGCTCGTCGCCGCGGTCGACAGGTTCGGGCTCGACGGCATCGACATCGACGACGAATACTCGATCGGGACAGTGACGGATACGAACCTCGCGATGGTGACGACGCTTCTGCGCCAGGCGCTGCCGGGAAAGATCGTCTCGAAGGCGCTGTTCGACGACAGCCAGTATTTCGGGCCGACCTGGAACGGCCACACGCTCACCGGCAACCTCACCTACGGCTGGGAGATGAGCTACTTCGATCCGGACTATGCCGGGCGCCTCCAACCCTACGTGGACGCCGGCATGGGCAAGAACCAGCTCGCGATCGGCGTCGATACGAGCCGCACCGACGGCCCCGCCGCGGCGAGCTTCGTCCGGCAGAACGGCTACGGCGGCATCATGGTGTTCAACGTGACGAAGGATTCGACGAGCTACCTCTCCGGCATCTCAAACGCCCTCGACGGCCAGAACACGATCGCAAAACCGGGCTGCCTCGTCTGACGGCCGGCCGCGCCACGCGAAAAAGGCCCGAGGCGAACCACGGGCTTTGGTAAGGCGGTCGCCGGCGCGGCTGAGGCTTCAGCCCGATGCCGCCCCGAGCACGCTCGCCGGATCGACCTTGACGCCCGGGCCCATGGTCGAGGAGATCGCGATCCGCTCGATATAGGTGCCCTTGGCGCCCGTCGGCCTCGCCTTCTGGACCGCGTCGGCGAAAGCGCGGATGTTCTCGACGAGCTTGCCCTCATCGAACGACGCCTTGCCGATGCCGGCATGGACGATGCCGGCCTTCTCGACCCGGAACTCGACCGCGCCGCCTTTCGCCGCGCCGACGGCACCCGCGACGTCCATCGTCACCGTGCCGACCTTCGGGTTCGGCATCAGGCCGCGGGGGCCGAGCACCTTACCCAAGCGCCCGACGAGCGGCATCATGTCCGGCGTCGCGATGCAGCGGTCGAAGTCGATCGTGCCGCCCTGCACCTGCTCGACGAGATCCTCGGCGCCGACGATATCGGCGCCGGCGGCGCGCGCCTCGTCCTGCTTCGCGCCGCGGGCGAACACCGCGACTCTCAGCGTCCGGCCGGAGCCGTTCGGCAGGTTGCAGACGCCGCGCACCATCTGATCGGCGTGGCGCGGGTCGACGCCGAGGTTCATCGCCACCTCGACGGTCTCGTCGAACTTCGCCTTGGCGCGTTCCTTGACGAGCTTCACCGCGTCCTTCAGCGGATAGGTCTTGACCCGGTCGACGCCCTCGCGGGCGGCGCGGATGCGCTTTCCTGGTTCAGCCATCACGCCCTCCCCTTAACCGACGACTTCGAGGCCCATGGCCCGGGCGGAGCCCCGGATCATGGCGACGGCGGAATCGACCGAATCGCAGTTGAGGTCGGCCATCTTCTTCTCGGCGATCTCGCGCAGCTGGGCCTCGGTGACGCGACTCGCGGGGGCGCCGCGGCCGGGCGTCTTCGAGCCCGAGGCCGGCTTCTTGCCGAGCTTCAGGTTGGCCGCCTTCTTGAGGAAGAACGCCACCGGCGGCTGCTTCATCTCGAAGGTGAAGGAGCGGTCGCCGAACGCGGTGATGATCACCGGAATAGGCGTGCCCTTCTCCATCTGCGCCGTCTTGGCGTTGAAGGCCTTGCAGAATTCCATGATGTTGAGGCCGCGCTGACCGAGCGCCGGGCCGATCGGCGGCGACGGATTGGCGGCGCCGGCCGGGACCTGAAGCTTCACGTAGCCCGTGATCTTCTTTGCCATTGGGACTGCTCCCAGAGTTGCTCGCGCCGGCTGCCGGCCGGTCGTCGAGCGGTTGCAGGTCGCGGTGCGGCTTGGAGCTCCCGGCTGGCGACCGGGCAAGCCTCCCGCGGATGGCCGTCATTCCGGGGCGGACCGAAGGTCCGAGCCCCGAACCCATAAATGCAGTGGTTCATGGGTCGACGGAACGGTGACGCGCCGCTCGGAAACGGCGGCGTCTATGGTTTCCGGGCTCGCCGCTGCGGGGCGCCCCGGAATGACAGTTAGGTCTTCTCGACCTGCGTGTATTCGAGCTCCACCGGCGTCGCGCGGCCGAAGATCGAGACCGCGACCTTGAGGCGGGCGCGGCCCTCGTCGATCTCCTCGACGGTGCCGTTGAACGAGGCGAAGGGGCCGTCGGCGACGCGCACCTGCTCGCCGATCTCGAAATGGATCGTCGGCTTCGGCCGCTCGACGCCTTCGGCGACCTGGCCCTTGATGCGCTCGGCCTCGGCGTCCGGGATCGGCACCGGCTTCGCCTTGTCGGCGCCGAGGAAGCCCGTGACCTTCGGCGTGTTCTTGATCAGGTGGTAGACCTCGTCGGTGAGGTCGCATTTCACCAGCACGTAGCCGGGGAAGAACTTGCGCTCGGTGTCGACCTTGCGGCCGCGGCGCACCTCGACGACCTTCTCGGTCGGGACCATCACCTCCTCGAACTTCTCGGCGAGACCGCGCTGCTGCGCCTGGTCCTTGATCGACTGCGCGACCTTGTTCTCGAAGTTCGAATAGGCGTGGACGATGTACCAGCGCTTCGCCATGGCGTTCAAAATCCTAAGACCGCAATCCGAGGACGAGGCGCACGACGAGGCGCAGCACCTGGTCGGTGACCAGGAAGAAGATGCTCGCGAGGATCACCATCACGAACACCATGGCGGTCGTGATCATGGTCTCCTTGCGCGAGGGCCAGGTAACCTTCGAGCCCTCGGAGCGCACCTGCTGGATGAATTCGCCTGGATTCGTCTTCGCCATGTCGCGTTTCGCAGTCTCTTTCGCCCGTGTCTCGTCTGCCGTCCCGCCCGCCGGGCGCCGCGCGGCCTCGTTCCCGTAGAAGGCGTGCCGCCCGAATTAGCTGTGGCGCGAAGCGGTTCAGCCTCGCGCCACCAGGTCCAACCATAGCTGGGATGCCGCGGCCTATAACGCAAGTTTCCGGGCTTGTCGATGCGCTTTGCGAGCCGGTTTGGCCGGCACCCTCGCCGAGGCGCGCGAACGGCGTGGGCGACGGGGATGCGGCGACCCCCTCCTACGTCACAGCCGCGTCAGCACCACCTTGCCGACTCCCGACAGGCCGATGACCAGCGCCGCGCTCTGCGAAATGTCGATGACGCGCCCGCCGCCGAACGGTCCGCGGTCGTTGACCCGCACGACGACGGAGCGGCCGGTGCGCTCGTTCGTGACCTTGAGGCGGGTGCCGAAGGGCAGGCTGCGATGGGCGGCCGTCAGCGCCTTGCGGTCGAACCTCTCGCCGTTCGCGGTGCGGCGGCCGTGATGCGCCGCCCCGTACCAGGAGGCCTTGCCGCGCTCAACGCCGCGGCAAAAGTCGGCGCCGAGGGCTTCGCCGCCCATCGCCGCAAAGCCGATCAGCGCCGCCGCGATCAGCGCCCGTGAAGCTCTGGTCATCTTGCGTTCCCTTCACCTGAAGGGCGCACGCGTGACAACAAAGCTTCAACGAACCTTTGGTTCCGTTCTCTGCCAGGGGCCTAGCCCTTTGCCTGGCGCAACCTGTCCAGGGCGCGATCGACGAAATCGAGCCGGTCCTGTCCCCAGAACAGCTCGCCCGCGACGACGAAGGTCGGCGACCCGAAGACGCCGAGCCGCTCGGCCTCGGCGCCGTTGTCGCGATACTCCCGCTGGACCGCCTCCGTCGTCTCCGCCGCGAGAAGCGCCGGGCCGTCGTAGCCGTTCTCGTCGGCGATGGCGCCGCGCACACGCGGGTCGGCGATGTCGCGCTCCTCGGCCCAGAGCGCCCGCAGGAGCGCATGCGAGAGCGGAAACGGGTCCTCGCCGGCCTGGCGCGCGGCGATCACCATGTGGCCGGCGGGCTTGTTCCAGCCCGGCACCGGGTTCTCCATCGGATAGAAGCGCGGCGTCAGGTTCAGCGGCATGCCGAGGTGCCGGCGCCAGCGGTCGAGCTCGACCGCGTGATAGTCGCGCCGCGGCCTCGGGCGCGTCCGGATCGGCACGCCGCCGGTCCGCGGCACCACGTCCTGGAAGTCGAAGGGCTTCAGCAGAAGCCGAGCGCGGTGGCGCCGCACGACGTCCTGCAGCCGCGGGCCGGCAAGATACGCCCAAGGCGAGGACAGGGTGTAGAAGCAGGAGATCTCGATCATCGCCGAGCGTTTGGGCCGCCTTAACCTGACCATGGCCGAGATCCGCGGCGCCGGGAAGCCTCGCCCGCGAGCCGCCATCCTGCCGCAATCGGCTGCGAGACAACCTTTTGGTGAGCATCGGGCCGCAAACTGCGGCTCCGTCAAAGATTCGTTCCGGGGTGGGGATGGTTTTCTGGTCGAGAGTCGTGGCGCTCTGTGCCGCGGCCGCGCTCGCGGGCGGGGCGGCGCTCGCTGCCGACGGCGTCGCCAAGGAGCTGGCGCCGATCCCCGGCGCGACGATCGCGCTGATGAAGGCGCGCGCCATGACGCCCGCCGCCCCGATCCTCATCCGCACCTACAAGAAGGAAGCCGAGCTCGAGGTCTGGAAGAGGGGCAAGGACGGGCGTTTCGCACTCCTCAAGAGCTTCCCGATCTGCCGCTGGTCCGGGCAGCTCGGCCCCAAGCTGAGGCAGGGCGACCGCCAGGCCCCGGAAGGATTCTACGCCGTCACGCCGGCGCAGATGAACCCGAACTCGGCCTATCACCTGTCGTTCGATCTCGGCTTCCCGAACGCCTACGACCGGGCGCACGGCGCGACCGGCGCCTTCCTGATGGTGCACGGCATCTGCTCGTCGGCGGGCTGCTACGCCATGACCGACCAGCAGATCGAGGAGATCTACGCCCTTGCCCGCGAGGCTTTCGCCGGCGGCCAGCAGGCTTTCCAGGTCCAGGCCTTCCCGTTCCGCATGACGGCCCAGAACCTCGCCAGGCACCGGCTCGATCGCAACATCGATTTCTGGCGCCAGCTCAAGGAAGGCTCGGACCGCTTCGAGGCGACGGGCGAGGAGCCGACGGTCGGCGTCGCCGGCGGCCGCTACGTGTTCCGTCCCTTCGCCGACAAGGCGAAGGAGGCGCTCGCCGCGGCCCGCCTGGCGGCGGAGCAGGCCCGCGTCGCCGCGCTCGTGGCCGAAGGCGGCGCCGTCGTGCGCACGACCTACGCCGACGGCGGGCAGCACCCCTCCTTCGCGGCGCTGGTGCGCCAAGGCGCGCCGTCACTCGGGCCGGTCAGCCGGCCCGACGCGCTCGCCCTCGCCGGGCGCGAGATCGTCGTCGTGCCGGCGCGCGTGAAGCCGTTGACGCGGGTCGCCGCGGTGCCGGGTCCGATGCCGGCCGCTCCCGGCGCGCAGCCGATGCCGGCCGAGCCCTCGGTGTTCGAGGCGAGGCCGCTCGCGCCGGCCGTGCCGATGCCGGTCGCGACCGCAATGGCGGGCGCCGCCCGCATCCTCCCGACGGCGTTCGTCAAGGCAAGGGTCGAGGTCGCCGCCCGCTGGTGAGCGGCCCGGCGCGTTGGGGGCCCGGAACTCAGCCTCATTGCCGCCAAGTCATCGACGGTTCAGGTGCGCTCGTCCTAGTAGAGCGGTGGGTCGGAGTGTGCGGTCGATGTTGCGTGGGAACTGGCGCGAGGCGCTGGGTTGGGGCTCGCCGCGCGCGACGGCGTGTTGGATCGTTGCGATCGCCGTCGTCGCGGCCTTGCTCCTCGCCGCGCCCGGCCAGACCGTCTCGGCTCGCTACCTCAACGACCTGATGATGTTCCTCGACGGGGCGCATCGGATCGTGTCCGGACAGGTGCCGCATCGCGACTTCCACACGCCGATGGGCGCGGTCACCAACGGCCTGCCGGCGATCGGCCTGTGGCTTACGGGCAGCCTTGGCGCGGCGATGCCGACCGGCGTCGGCCTGCTCATCCTCGCTCTCGCGCCGGTGATGGCCTATGTGCTGACCTCGCGCCTGCGGCCCGCTTTCGCGCTGCCGATGGCGGTCTACCTGTCGCTCATCCTGGCGGCGCCCGCGAACCTCGGCGAGAGCCCGGGCGCGCTCTCCTTCGCCATGTTCTTCAACCGCATCGGCTGGGCGGCGCTGTCCTTGCTGCTGATCCTCTTCCTGCCGCCGCGGATCGGCCCGCGCGTTGCCGCGGACGGCATCTGCGCGGCGCTGCTGACCCTTCTCATGCTCTACACCAAGGCGAGCTTCGGCCTTGTCGCGGCGGGCTTTCTCGCCTGCCTCTTGCTCGACCATGCGCGTCGGCCCTGGGCGGCGCTCGCGCTTGCCGCGACCGCCGCCGTCACGCTGGCTCTCGAGGCGATTTGGCGGCTGCCGAGCGCCTATGCCGTCGATCTCGCCCAGGCGCTGCACGCCAGCGGCGCCGTGCGCGGCGGGATCGACAACATCTTGAGCTCGATTGCCGGCAACCTCCTCGACTGGGTGGCGTTCGCGATCGTCGCGGCGGCCGCCGCCGTCGCGCTGAGGGATTGGCGCCTGCTGCTGTTCCTCGGATTCTGCGGGGGCGCCGGCCTCATCATCCTGAACCAGAATTTCCAGAGCGCCGGCATCGTGACGCTCGCGGCGGGCGCCGTCGTCGCGGCCGAGGCCGTGGCGCGGCGGAGCGCGGCCGCGGACGGGCCCGGCGCGCGCGCCATCCTCGCCGGCGCCTGCGTCATGCTCCTCGTTCTCCTGGTGCCGATGGCGATCGGGCGAACGATTGCGCTCGCCACCCACGTGGCGCTCGCGAGCACGAAGCCGGCGCATCGCTTCGCCCTGCCGCGGCTTGACCGCATCGTCCTCGCCGACACCGGGACGGTGCACGACGCGACCTACACGACGAAATACGTCGAGACGCTCGATGACGGCGCCCGGGCGCTGTCGGCGCTCGGCGAGAAGGCGAGCCACGTCACGGTGCTCGATTTCGTCAACGCCTTCACGGCCGGCCTCGGCCTGCCCCCTCCCCGCGGCGACTATTCCGTCAGCGATTACGAGCGCACCTTCGACAGGGCGCACCACTTGCCGGCCGAGACCGTGCTGCAGGATGCCCGAATCGTCATGGAGCCGAAATGGCCCCTCGATGCGGTCGGCCTCAAGGCCTATCTCGAGCTCTACGCGCCTTATCTGGCGAGCCATTTTGCGCTCGTCCGGGAGACCCCGTCGTGGCGGATCTACGCCCGCCAGGACGCTGCCGTGCCATCGGGGTGAACCCCTCTTGCAATCGGGCGAGCCGGATGCACCATGGCCACCTCCGGAACCCGGCCAGAGGAGCACACGCCGCATGAACCGCCTGAAGCTGTCACTTGCCTTGTCGGCGCTCTTTGCAAGCGCGACCGCCTGTTTCGCCGAGACCGCGCAGCGAGAGGTGTTCCTGAGCGCGACGGCGGACGACCTCGCCAAGATCATCCAGGATATCGGCTACCGGGCCGAGATCGCCAAGAACAACGCCGGCAAGAGGTTCGTGCGGACCCGCATCGGCGGCAAGGACGTCGCGATCCTGCTGTTCCTCTGTTCCGACGGCGAGGTCTGCAAGAGCAGCACGATCGGCACCTATTTCACGCCGGCGAAGAAGGACGACGAGGCGAAGAGCCTGCGCATCACCAACAAGTTCATGAGCGACCGCAGCTTCGTCCGGGCCTATGTCGACAAGGACAAGGACATCGTCGTCGAGACCGACATCGCCTTCTCGGGCGGGATCACCAAGGACCACTACAAGGTCCTGCTCGACGCCTTGGAGGACCACGTCAAGCTGATGGCGGAAGCGCTGAAGGAGAAATAGGAGGGCGCTCAGCCGCGCCTCGAGGCGAGCTTCGGACCCCGGATCGTCCGCTGGCAGGAGTGGAGGGACTTCCCTCAACGAACGATATCAACGCCTTAGATCGGCAACCCGGCCAAAGAGCCGTTATTGAGGCCAAAGGACTTTCTGAGCAATCGGCTAACCGGCGGCGTTCTGGAGCGGGCGCGACATTGTGCCCGGCGGGTTCGCTACTCCTCTCAGCGCACGCCGAACCTGTTTTTCGGGAAGCGCCCCTCGATTGTCCCGACCGGGTTCTCTCCGTTCAATATGACGTACCCACCTTCCTGGATCGCCGGGCGGATGACCATGCGGCTGTCGCCGCACACTTTATCCCATCCCTCGATAACGAGCTCGGGAGAAATCTGACCGACAATGACCCGATCGATGTCTACGACAGAGAAGGCTCCTCGCTCGGCGGTGATCTCACCGAGAATTCTGCCGTAGGCCCTCTGT
>JAJKJG010000054.1 GCA_021154065.1 Methylobacterium sp. | reverse complement strand
GAGCTTGATGCCGAGGTCTTCCGAGATCGTCTGGCCGGCGGTCAGGACGGCGATGTCCTCGAGCATCGCCTTGCGGCGATCGCCGAAGCCCGGCGCCTTCACGGCCGCGACTTTCAGGCCGCCGCGCAGCTTGTTGACGACGAGGGTCGCAAGGGCCTCGCCCTCGACGTCCTCGGCGACGATCAGCAGCGGCTTGCCGGTCTGCACCACCGCCTCGAGGATCGGCAGCATCGCCTGCAGCGACGACAGCTTCTTCTCGTGGATGAGGATGTAGGGGTCCTCGAGCTCGGCGACCATCTTCTCGGCGTTGGTGATGAAGTACGGCGAGAGGTAGCCGCGGTCGAACTGCATGCCCTCGACGACGTCGAGCTCGGTCTCGGCGGTCTTGGCCTCCTCGACCGTGATCACGCCCTCGTTGCCGACCTTCTGCATCGCCGAGGCGATCATCTGGCCGATCGAGGTGTCGCCGTTCGACGAGATCGTGCCGACCTGGGCCACTTCCTCGGACGACTTCACCTTCTTGGCGCGACGCTCGATGTCCTTCACGACCTCGGCGACGGCGAGATCGACGCCGCGCTTCAGGTCCATTGGGTTCATGCCGGCCGCGACCGACTTCGCGCCCTCGCGCACGATCGAGGCGGCGAGAACCGTCGCGGTCGTGGTGCCGTCGCCGGCGAGGTCGTTCGTCTTCGAGGCCACTTCGCGCACCATCTGGGCGCCCATGTTCTCGAACTTGTCGGAGAGCTCGATCTCCTTCGCGACGGTGACGCCGTCCTTGGTGATACGCGGCGCGCCGAACGACTTCTCGATCACGACGTTGCGGCCCTTCGGCCCGAGCGTGACCTTCACCGCGTCCGCGAGGATCTCGACGCCGCGGAGCATCTTGTCGCGCGCGTCGGTGGAGAAACGTACGTCTTTGGCAGCCATGGGGCTATGCCTCCAATCCTGGTTGATTCGGGTGTGAGGCGCGCTTTAAGCGGCCTTGCGCGCCGGCGCGGCGCTGAGCGTGACGATGCCCATGATGTCGCTCTCCTTCATGATCAGGAGGTCCTCGCCATCGATGCGCACCTCGGTGCCCGACCACTTGCCGAAGAGAATGCGGTCGCCGGCCTTGACGTCGAGCGGGACGATCTTGCCGCTCTCGTCGCGGGCGCCGGGGCCGGCGGCGATGATCTCGCCTTCCTGGGGCTTTTCCTTCGCCGTGTCGGGGATGATGATGCCGCCCTTGGTCTTCTCCTCGGCGTCGATGCGGCGCACGACGACGCGGTCATGCAGCGGACGGAATTTCATGAGCTTCCTCTCGTGCTGATAGGCGGTCTCGGCCGCCTCCGGTCCACGCTGTTAGCACACCCAACAGGTGAGTGCTAAAGCTGTCGGGGAGATAGGGGGGAGGTCGTTTTGAGTCAAGAGGAGCCACGGAGGCGCCGGTTCGCGATCATCCAATCAGTTGACGCCGGTCTGCGGCCGTCGTCAGGATAAGCCCCATGACGGACCTCGAAGCGATCGGCAAGGCGTGCTTTGCCCTCCATGCCCGCATGACCGCCCGCCTCTTGAGCCGGGTCTACGACGCCGCCATGCGGCCCGCCGATCTCAGGCTCGCCCAGTTCGGGCTCCTCGGCGCGATCGCCCACGGCACCACCGCCTCCGAGACCGCCCTTGCCGAGCGGCTCGGGCTCGAGCGCACGACGCTCGTGCGCAACCTCAAGCTCCTCGAGGACAAGGGCTGGATCGAGCCGGTCGCCGGCGACGGCCGCGGCGTCCGCCACCACCTGACCAAGGCCGGGCGGGAGAAGTTCGAAAGCGCGATCCCGCTCTGGGAGGCGGCGCAGCGCCGGATCGAGGACAAGCTCGGCGATGTCGCGCCCGACGACGCCCGCCTTGCCCTGCGGGCGTTGCGCAAGGCGAGCCGCTGAGCCGATGGCGGCGCCGGCCTTGACGCTGCAGCTCCTGGCCTGGGTCGCGGCCCGGCCTCGGACCTATGGCGAGACGATGGAGGCCTGGCGCACCACCTGCCCGCGGCTGACGATCTGGGAAGACGCCGTGAGCGACGGCCTGGTCACGGTCGACGGCGCCGATTCCATGCAAGACGGCCGCGTCCTCGTGACGGACCGCGGGCGAGCGCTGCTCACCCCCAGCGTCGAGCGGGCTTCGTGAGTCCGCCGCATTGACGGCCCGCGGCGCCGCAGTGTAGATGTGCATCTACACATAAGGGAGGCGACGATGCTTGCCGAGACGTTGGTACCGGCGCCCGCGCCGGGACCGGAGCGCGCCCACGGGGTCGTGCCGCGCGCGGTTCTCACCGCCGGCTCGGGCCTTGCCTTCCTCCAGGGGCTGATCGACGGCGTCCACCCGCGGCCGCCGTTCTCGCGCGCGACGCTGATCTACCTGACGAGCGTCGCCGAAGGCCGGGCGGTGTTCACCGGCGTGCCCTCGGAAGCGTTCCTGAACCCGATCGGCACGGTCCATGGCGGCTGGACCTCGGCGCTCCTCGACAGCGCCATGGCCTGCGCGGTCCACTCGACGCTAAAGGCCGGCCAGGGCTACACCACGGTCGAGATGAAGATCAATTTCGTGCGCCCGGTGCTGCCCTCGTCGGGCGAGCTGACGTGCGAGGGCCGCGTGATCCATCGCGGCGGCACGCTCGCGACCTCGGAAGGCAAGCTCCTCGACGCCGCCGGAAAGCTGCTGGCTCACGGCACCGAGACCTGCATGATCATCGAGGCGAAGGGCTGAAAGTGGTCGCGGACGCGGTCCCGGCTTCGCCGAATAGCCGAGCTGGAACCGCCCCTTGGAAGGGGCGTTGAACCATTGATCCCAAGGACATGAGCTAGCCGCCTCCGAACGTCGCAATCCGTGGGGGCGGAGGAGCGGGAGGCCCGGCTCTGGGCCTTCTCGCTGTCGAGGCTCCCGCAAGGGAAAGGGCGGGCTTTGTTATGCCGACGCAAGGATAAATTATCGCCGGGAACAAAGCATCCGGATGGCGACGCCTGCCGAAAGAACTTGCCGCACCGAATACTTTGCAAAGGATCGCCATTAGGCGGGCGTTAAGCTTTCGCTGCTAGTCACGCCGTATGAGCTTTTCGCTGCGTTTCGCGAGGCCTGGTATCGACCGCCGCCCCGGCCTGCCGACGGCCGAAGCCGCGCCCGCGGAGATCACGACCTTCGTCGCGTTCTCGCGCGGGCTCATCCTTGGCTTCGTGAGCGCCTTCCTGATCTTCGATCTCGCGATGCTGCAGGGCGCGACGGTCGGCGCCGTGCTCCGCAGCCTGCACCATTTGGTGCACTGACTCCTGGTCCGGCTCAGCCTTTCGTCGCGCCCGCGGTCAGGCCGGCGATGTAATAGTCCATCAGGAAGGCATAGATGATGAGCGGCGGCGCCGCGCCGAGCAGCGCGCCGGCCATGATCTGCCCCCAGTTGAACACGTCGGCGCGGATCAGCGTCGTCGCGATGCCGACGCTGAGCACGAGCTGGTCCTCCGAGGTCGTGAAGGCGAGCGGATAGAGGAACTGCGCCCAGGCGACCGTGAAGGCGAAGATCGTCGCCGCGATGATGCCGGGCAGCGCCACCGGAACGAAGATCTTCAGCAGCGTCTGCGTCCAGCTCGCGCCGTCGATCAGCGCCGCCTCGTCGAGCTCCTTCGGGATCGAGGCGAAATAGCCGATCATGATCCAGGTGCAGAAGGGCACGGTGAGCGTCGGGTAGAGCAGCAGCAGCACGTACCAGTGATTAATGAGCTCGATCCCGGTCCAGTCGCGGAAGGTCGCGAACATCTTGAACAGCGGGATGAAGAGCAGCGTCTCCGGGATGAGGTAGGTCAGGAAAATGCCGGTGGCGAGAATGCCCGAGCCCCAGAACTTCATGCGCGAGAGCGCGAAGGCGGCCGGAACGCTGATCAGCATGGTGATCGCGACGACGAGCACCGCGACGACCGCCGAGTTCAGGAAGAAGGTCTGGAACGCGCGCGAGGTCAGGAGGTCGACGAAGTTCCCGAGCGTCGGATGATAGACCCACCAGGGGTTGGTCGCCGCCGAGATCTCGCTCGACTTCTTCAGGCTCGTGATCAGCATGTAGAGCGGCGGCAAGAGCGCGAAGCCGGCGAAGATGCAGAGGAAGAAATACGCCCAGCGCATCGCCCATTTGCGGTCGTGGCCGACCGGGCCGGCGTCGGCATCGGCTCCGGCCGCGACGCCGGCGGGGGCGGAGGACAGCGCGCTCGTCGCCATCACATCTTCTCCCCGCGCTTGTTGATGTCGCGCAGGATGAAGATCGCCGCGACGGTCAGGATCGGCACCATGAACAGCGAGATCGAGGCGCCGAGCGGGATGTCGCCGCCCTCGATGCCGAGCTTGAAGGCCCAGGTCGCGAAGACGTGGGTCAGGTCGATCGGCCCGCCGGCGGTCAGGATGCGGACGATGTCGAAGTTCGCGAAGGTGACGATGAGCGAGAACAGCGCCGTGATGGCGATGATGTTCCGCATCATCGGGATGGTGATGTACCAGAGCTTCTGGAGCCAATTCGCGCCGTCGATCGCCGCGACCTCGTAGAGCTCGGCCGGCACCGATTTCAGCGCCGCGAGGTACATGATCATGAAGAACGGCGCGCCGATCCAGATGTTGACGAGGATGACGGAGGCGCGCGCCCACATCGCGTCGCCGGTCCACGGGATCGGATCCCCGCCGAGCGCCACGATGATGTAGTTGAAGGCCGAGTAGGACGGATCGAACAGCCACAGCCAGGCGAGCGTCGACAGCGCCGGCGGGATCACCCACGGGACGAGCAGCATGCCGCGCCACTTGCGCTGACCCTCGGTCGGAATGGCATGGACGAGATGGGCGACGATGAAGCCGAGGATCGCCTTGAAGATGACCGCGGTGACGGCGAAGATGCAGGACTGCTTCACCACCATCCAGAACGTCTCGCGGGTGAACAGGAACGAGAAGTTCGAGAACCCGACGAACCGGTCCATGCGCTTGCTCAGCATGGCGAGATAGACCGAGTAGAAGGCCGGGTAGATCACGAGCACCGCGATCAGCAGGATCAGCGGCAGCGTGAACAGGAAAGCGACCGTCGATTTCTGCTGGAAGAACTCGCGCAGACGCGAGCGCGGCCGGGCCGCGACCCTGATCGAATGGCTTCGAATGGCAATATCGGACATCGGCAACCTCGCGCTGCGGCGGGGGCGCCGCGGGCGGCAGGATCCGTCCGCGGCTCCGGAGAGCGGACGCTCCGCCGTCGACTGACGGCGGAGCGCCTTTGCGGGTCAGGTGCGCATGAAGCCTTCGACCTCGGTCTCGGCCCAGGCGAGGGTTTTCTCGAGTGCCTCGCCCTGGAGATGTCGCACGACCATCTTGGTCTGGATCGCCTGGGTGTAGATCTGGAAGGCGATGGTGGTCGGCGCCGGCGCCGCCGCGATCGACAAGGTCTGATGGTTGTGCGGGTTCGGGTAGTGGTACAGCGTGCCCTTCGGCGGCCCTTCCTCGGCCCAGGTCTTGAGCGTCGTGAGCTTCTCGTAAGCCGGCAGGTCGTAGCCGCCGCTCGCCGCCACCATCTTGCCGATGGCGTCGTGGGTCGAGAGCGCAACGAGCAGGCTCTTTGCCGCCGACTTGTTCTTCGAGAAGTTCCAGATGCCCCAGAAGTAGGGCAGGAACGGCGCGAAGCGGCCGGCCGGGCCCGCCGGGAAGCCGTGCGTCCAGCACTGCTCGGCGACCTGCGGCGCGTCGCGCTTGGCGACCGCCCAGGCGCTCGGCGGGTTCATGATGAGGGCGCCGCGTCCGGAGACGAGCCACTTGTTGTTCGAAGCGTCGTCCCAGGCCGGCGCATCCGGCGGCAGCACGGCGGCCAGCTTCTTGTAAAACTCCATCGCCTTGCGGACGTTGTCCGACTTCACCGTGACCTTGCCGGCCTTGTCGACGAGCTCGGCGCCGAAGGACTGGAAGATCGCCCCGGCGGTGTCGACCGAGTCGGTGGTCTGGCCGAGCCCGATGCCGAAGGTGGAACCCGCCTTATGGCAGGCCTCGGCTGCCTTGAGGAAGGTGTCGAGGGTCCAGTTCTCGGCCTTCGGTTCGCTGCCGGCCGGATACATCGCCTGCACGTCGATGCCGGCGTGCTGCTTCATCAGGTCGATGCGGGAGCACGGTCCCTTGATCTGGCTGCCGACCGTCGCCGGCACGCCGAGCCAGCGGCCGCCCTTGTCGCGGCCGAGATATTCGACCGTGCCGTTGACGTTGCCGTTCTGGGCGATGAGCTGCTTCATGATCTCGTCGACGGGCTCAATCGAGTCGGCGTGCTCCAGAAGCCACCAGCTCTGGAACGCGAAGATGTCGTGGCCGGCCTTCGCCTGCGCCTCGGCGGCGATCGTCAGGAGGTTCTTGTTCCCTTGCGACGTGATGAAATCCATCTTCACGTCGACTTTTTCCTTGTCGGCCCAGGCGCGGACGATCTCTTCCGTCGCCTTGTTGGCGCCGGGCACCCAATGGTCCCAGAAGCCGATCGACAAGCTGCCGGCCGCATTCGCGTCACGAACGAACGGCGCGGCGACAAACGTCGACGCGGCGGCCGTGGTCTGCAGAAAGCGCCGACGCGTTACCTTGAGTTTCGCCATGGATTTTCCTCCCGTTAGCTTTCCTACCCATCGTTGCCGCCCGCCTGCCGGGACGAGCCGCGCTTCTGACCGGCGCGGTCGGCGTTCCCACAGCGAGCTGCGGACGGCATGTTCCTAGCAGATTTTCTGGTCCGGCATCCTGTACGATTTCGGAGAAAGCGCAATCCCACGGCGAACCGACCTTAAGCCCATGGAACGAATCTGCGCCGGGCGCGTTCTCGCTCGGGTGAGTGCGTACCCGTTCCCCTGTTTGTTGCTTGCCGGGTGGGAGGAGAGCCATGGCTCTGTGGGCCGGTGTGGTTGCGCTGACGCTTGCGATCGTCGCTTTTTTGGGCCCCCCTCTCGATTATGCCTTCATCTTGCGAAGCGTGGTGGAGCTCGGCGCCGTCGTCGGGGTGTTCACGCTCATCTGCGCCGCCGAAGCCAGCAATTGAGCGCTTGTCGCTTCTCCTTGCGCCGGGCATGATCCGGGAAAGAAGCCTGACCGGAGGAATATGATGCGTGGCGCCCTGTTTGCAGCCCTTCTCGGCACGTCGGCTCTGATCGCGGTCTCAGCAGCAGCCCAGACGAGCCCGCCGCAGCCGCCCGCCGATCAGCCCGCGGCGCAAGGGCAGGCGCCGGCCGCGCAGCCCGCAGCCCCGGTTCCGGCTGCGGCGGCCGCGCCGCCTGCAGCCCAGGCGGCATCCGGCCCGGCGGATCTCTGCAAGGAACTCCTCGCCTACGCCGAGAAGAAGGCGGCCGAGCCGCCAAAGCCGGCGCCCGGCCAGGCCGCGGCTCCGGCGCAGGCCCAAGCACCGGCGCAGCCCCCTGCCCCGCCGCAGCCCGCGGCTGCCGCCGGCGGCTCGCAGCAGCAGGCCTCGACCGCGCCGCCTCGCATGGACGGGCAGGCGACCGGAACCCAAGGCGGCGGTTCACAGGGCCCCTCGACCTCGACGAATACAACCGCTCAGCCGGCCGCACCGCCGACCACCCCGGTCGCGACAGGCGCGGCGCCCGAAGCCGCCTCGAGCCCGCATGCCTCGGGCTCGGGCTCCGCCGGGAGCGCGCCGGCGGCTCCCGCCGGCCCCTCGGGCGACACCAAGCTCGCCGGGGACACGACCTTGCAGCAGGTGCGGGACACCACCGGCGGCGGCGATCGGCAGGCCTGCCGCGACTCGGCCCAGAAGCTGCGCCGCGCCGGCGCCGACATGCCGGCACCGCTCCTCGCGCTCGCGGCCTATGAGCCCGACCCCGCGAAGCGCCAATAACGCCGGACCGCCGTAGCGCCGAGCAGAGCTACTCCGGCTTCTCGGTGGTCGTGAACAACGCCGCGATGCGCCAGCCTGCCGGCGTCTTCACGCCGAGCATGCTGACCAGGAAGCGCAGCCGGTCGGGATTGGCCTTGGCGCCGATGATGAGCTCGAGCGGCAGGTGGAGATAGCCGGCGTCGGCGCCGATCTCGACCGTGGCGGCTCTCTCGAGATCCGGCGCGACCCGCCAGACCTCCGCGGCCTGGAATGAGCCCATGCGTTCGAGCATGGTCTCGCGGCCCCAGAAGGTCTTGCCATCGCTGACCCAGAGGAAGCGCGGCCCGTCGGCGAGCAGCGGCCGCACCGCAGCGACGTCGTGCGCATTCTGGGCCGCAAGGAAGCGCGCATAGAGCGCGCGCAGCTCCTCGGCCGTGCCAGCGCCAGCCGGCGCTGCCGACATTGCGAGCGATAGAAGGGCGATTGCCGCGATCAGACGCTTCATGGGCTTTCCTCCACCTGGAGACGCCCATGCGGGCGGTCTCGATCAAACCGAGGATGACGCGGCGGCGGAGGTTCGGAAAATATCGATCGGCTCGCGAGCCGATAGCGAGCCGCTATTCGGGCTGGGCGACGGCTTCGCCGGCGACCGTCGCGTTCGCGACCTGATGGACGTTGCGGTAGCGGTCGAGCCGGAGCCCCATCATGCGCTCGAACTTGCTATGCACCTCGGCGACCGAGAGGCCCTTCAACTTGCGGCCGGTGCGGGCGTAGAAGATCGAGCGGTTGGCGCGGGCCGGCCGCGGCAGGAGCTTGACGGCGCCGGCCTTGGGCTCGCCGACCACCTTCTCCAGGAAGCGCTCGGCGTCGTCGGGGCCGAGGAAGTGGGCGAGATAGGTCTCACCGTCGGTGAGCTCGCGGCCGATGCGCTTGCCGATCCGGTTCCGGTCGCGCTTCAGCATTTCGGCAGCGAGCAGCGCCGAGACGTACGGGTCGCGCCGGAGCTCGAGGATGCGCGCCTTCTCGGCCGGGTCGGCGACGACGAGCTCGTCATCGACCCAGTTGATCGCTTTCGCCTCCTTCTCGAGCCCGTGCCTCGCGCCGAAGTCGCGCACGGTCTTGAGCCAGGTCGCCTCGATGAACTGGTAGAGTCCGGTCGCCGAGGAGGTCTTGGCCTTGACCCCGGTCGAGAAGCTCGACTCCTTGTCGGCGATCGCCATCAGCAGGATCGGATCGGTCGCGGTTGCCTGGCCGGCCTTGATGATGGTGTGGACGAGGTGGCGCCGGATCCGCATCGGGCCGAATTCGAGGATATCGTCGGGATTGCCGGCGAGGGCTTCCTGGAGCGGCGCGTCGGGCCAGAGCAGATCGAGCGGCACGCGGTCGATCGGCGCGGACGCCGAGAGCACGGACGCCGAGAGCACGCTGCCGGCGCGAGGCTCCTCGCGCGCCGGCGACGACGAGAACAGGCTGACGCGCGGCCGCAGGAAGACGCCGATCTCGGACGGAACGGCGGCTTGCGCCGGGCTGACCTCGAAATTACGCATCCCGCCGAGCACGGCGGCGAGCACTGCGGCCGCTCCGGCGCAGACGACGAGCGAACGCGCCATGACCGGCACGAACGTCTCGCGGTCATGGGCGCCGGCGGAACGCAGCGCCAGGCACTCGCCCGACCCCGCACCCGCGAAGCGGCCGACCTGCTCGGTGGCGCGCGCAAGCGCCATCGTCCGCAGCGGCATTCGACCTGATCTCCCCGCTCGCCGTTGAATCGGCGTCCCAAACCTTTGGTATGGTTTATGGGAGATAGGAGATGTGGCGAGAACGTGGCGCGTCAGCGCGAGCCTGGGGCGAATCCCGTCTTTCGCCGGCAGTGTCGCTGAAAATGCAACAGCCCCGGCCGTGGCAGCCGGGGCTTCTTAACAGG
>JAJKJG010000053.1 GCA_021154065.1 Methylobacterium sp. | reverse complement strand
GTCCCGTGGTGCACGCCGATCTCTATCGCGTGAACGACCCCGAGGAGCTCCGCGAGCTCGGCTTCGAGGAGGCCTCGGAGGCGGGGATCGTGCTCGTCGAATGGCCGGAGCGGGCCGGTTCGGCGCTGAACCCGGACCGGCTCGACATCGCGCTCGCGCTCGCGCCGGGCGAGGGCGCGCGCACCGCCTGCCTCAGCGGCTCCGGCGGGGTTGCGGCGCGCCTCGCGCGGGCCCGCGCCATTCGCGCGCTTGCCGAGACGAGCGGCTGGGCCGAGGCGAAGCGCGTGCCGCTGCAAGGCGATGCCTCGACGCGAGCCTATGAGCGGCTCGTCAAGCCGACCGGCGAAACGGCAATCCTGATGATCTCGCCGCGGCAGCCGGACAGCCCGGCGGTGCGGCGCGGCAAGCCCTACAGCGCGATCGCGAAGCTCGCCGAGTCGGTGCACGCCTTCGTCGCCCTCGATCAGGGCCTGCGCGGCCTCGGCTTCAGCGCGCCCGAGATCTATGGCGCCGATCTCGAGACCGGGCTCCTGATCCTCGAGGACCTCGGCAGCGAGCCGGTGGTCGACGCCGAGGGCCCGATCCCGGAGCGCTACGAGGAGGCGACGCGGCTCCTGGCGCGGCTCCACGCCGCCCCGGCGCCGGGCGTCCTTCCGGTCGCCGAAGGCCGCGAGCACGTGGTGCCGTCCTACGACCTCGAGGCCTTCCTGATCGAGGTCGAGCTCCTGCTCGACTGGTATGCGCCGCACATCCCGCGCACCCTCCTGCCGGGTTCGGCGCGGGCCGAGTTCGTGAATGCCTGGACGGAGCTCCTGGACGATGTCCTGGCCGGGCCGCAGACCTGGACCTTGCGGGACTATCACTCTCCGAACCTGATCTGGATTGCCGACCGCGCGGAGCTGCGCCGCGTCGGGCTCCTCGATTTCCAGGACGCCGTGATGGGGCCTCCGGCCTACGACGTCGCCTCGCTCCTGCAGGACGCCCGCGTGACGGTGCCGGCCGAACTCGAGCTGAAGCTTCTCGGGACCTATGCGCGCGAGCGGCGCGAGGCCGATCCGGGCTTCGACATGACGGGCTTCGCGAGCGCCTACGCGATCATGGCGGCGCAACGCGCCACCAAGGTGCTCGGCATCTTCGCCCGTCTGGATCGGCGCGACGGCAAGCCCCAATACCTGCGCCACCTTCCGCGCATCGAGGCGTATCTGGCGCGCAATCTTGCGCATCCGGCCCTGTCGCGGCTTGCGGCGTGGTGCGAGAGGCACCTGCCGCACCTCGTCGAGGCTGGCTGAAACCCGAGCATCCGTTGAGCGCCAACGCCGGCCCCTCGATCACGACCGCCATGGTGCTCGCCGCCGGGCTCGGCAAGCGCATGCGGCCGATCACGGACACGATCCCGAAGCCGCTCGTGCGCGTCGGCGGACGGGCCATGCTCGACCATGCGCTCGACCGGCTCTGCGCCGCCGGCATCGAGACCGCGGTGGTCAACATCCATTACCTGCCGGACCAGATCGAGCAGCATCTTCAGGGACGCCGGCGGCCCCGCATCGTGATTTCCGACGAGCGCGACGAGCTCCTGGAGACCGGCGGCGGGATCGTCAAAGCGTTGCCGCTGCTGGGACGGCGGGATTTTCTCGTGCTCAACTCGGATTCGTTGTGGATCGAGGGGCCGCAATCCAACCTCGGCCGCATGATCGCGTATTGGGAGCCGGCGATCATGGATATCCTGCTTCTTCTCGCATCGGCGACGACGAGCTTCGGCTACGAAGGGCTCGGCGACTTCGCAATGGATGCCGAGGGGCGCCTGCGGCGCCGTCGCGAGCGGGAGGTCACGCCCTTTGTCTATGCCGGTGTCGCGATCATGAAGCCGGAACTCTTCCAAGCCGCGCCCGCCGGCGCCTTCTCGCTCAACCGTCTGTTCGATCGGGCAAGCGAAGCCGGCCGGCTGCACGGGTTGCGGCTCGACGGCCAGTGGCTTCACGTCGGAACCCCGGCATCCCTCAAAGGTGCGGAAGGGCGCATCGCCGCGAGCGCGCTCTGACGCGATGTCATCCTCGAGCCGCGTCTTCACGATTCCCGCCGGCGTTCCCTTCCTGCCGACGCTCGCCGACGCGCTGCTCGACGGCCGGCTCTGTGGCGACGGAGCGATCGACACCGCCGCGCCCGATGCCGTGATCTATCTGCCGACCCGCCGGGCGGCGCGGGCCTTCGCGGCGATCGTCGCGGCGCGCAACGGCAACCGGGCGCAGCTCCTGCCGCGCATCGTCCCGCTCGGCGACGCCGATCAGGCGGAGTTCGACCTCGCCGCGGGCGCCCTCGAATCCGCCTTCGAAGCGACCGCGGCGCTCGCACCGCCGATCGCGCCGATGGAGCGGCGGCTCATTCTGACGCGGCTCGTCCAGCGTTGGGCGGCGGCCGTCAGCCCCGACCTTCACCGGCTGCCTCCCGGGGTGCCGTTCCTGGTGCCGTCGTCGCCCGCCGACGCCGTGAACCTCGCGGCCGACCTCGAGCTCCTCATGGATGCGCTTGCGGTCGAGGAGGTTCCCTGGGACGAGATCGCGCAAGCCGTCGAGAGCGAGTATTCCGAGTACTTCAAGCTCACGCTCGACTGCGTGCGCATCGCCGTCGAGGGCTGGCCGGATATCCTGCGCGAGCGCGGCGCGAGCGACCCGGCGCATCGGCGCAGCACCTTGATCAAGGCGGAGGCGGAACGGCTTCTGCGCGAGCGCCCGCAGACGCCCATCATCGCCGCAGGGTCGACGGGCTCGATGCCGTCGACCGCGGCGCTCCTTGCCGCGATCGCGCGGCTGCCGAACGGCGCCGTGGTGCTGCCCGGCCTCGACCAGTATCTCGACGACGAGGCCTGGGGCAAGATCGGCCGCCGCGACGACGGCGACGGTGAATTCATCCACGGCCACCCGCAAGCCATGCTGAAGCGGCTCGTCGAGACCTCGCTGCAAGTCTCCCGTTACGACGTCCCCGTGCTCGGCTCGGCCGCCGCGAGCGCGCGGGCCCGCGCCCGCATCCTCACGGAAGCGCTTCGGCCGGCCGAGACGACCGATCTCTGGGTGGCGATGGATCGCGCCGAGCACGCCGGCCTCGCCGCCGCGGGGTTTACCGGCGTCGCGATCGTCGAGGCGGTGGACGAGCGCGAGGAGGCGCTCGCCATGGCGATCGCCCTGCGCGAGACGCTGAAGCGGCCCGGGCGCAGGGCTGCTCTCGCGACTCCGGACCGGGCGCTCGCGATCCGGGTCGCGGCGGAACTCAGGCGCTGGAACGTGGCGGTCGAGGATTCGGCCGGAGTGCCGCTGTCGGACTCGCTCGCCGGCCGCCTCGCCCGCCTGGCAGCCGACGCGGCGGCGCTGGATTTCCATCCCGTCCGCGTGCTCGCCCTCCTGGCTCATCCGCTGCTCCGGCTTGGTCTCGATCGCGCCGAGGTTGAGCGGGCCGCCGCGGCGCTCGAGATCGGGGTGTTGCGCGGACCCGCCCCGAGGCCCGGTCTTGACGGTCTTGCCGACGCCTTCTCGATGCGTCGCGCGGAGAATTCCCGTCACACCCCGCGCCCGCGCCGCCGCCTCTCGCCGCGGGACTGGGACGCTGCTGCCGATCTCCTTGCGCGCCTGCGCGATGCCTTCGCGGGGTTTCCGCCGCCGTCGCGAGACGGGGACAGTCTCGATCTCGTTGACGTCGCGGAGGCGCATCGCCGGACGATCGAAAAGCTGCTCCGGTCCGCCGACGCGATGGAGGATGAATCCCTTGGCGGGCTGGAGAGGCTCTTTGACGAGCTTGCGGCAGCGGATGGCAGCGGCGGCGTTCGCGGCCGCTTCGTCGATTATCCCGCCTTCTTTGCGAGTCTCGCCCGCCAGCGCACCGTCGCGCCCGCGCCCGGGGGCCACGCCCGTATCGAGATCCTGGGCCTGCTCGAGGCCCGCCTGCTCTCGTTCGACCGGATCGTGGTCGGCGGGCTCGACGAGGGCGTTTGGCCGGCCCGCGTCGAGACCGACGCCTTCCTGAACCGGCCGATGCGGGCGCGGCTCGGGCTCGCGTCGCCGGAACAACGGATCGGCCAAACCGCGCACGATTTCGTCCAGCTCCTCGGTGCCGGTGACGTGGTGATCACGCGGGCAGCGAAGCGCAACGGCGCGCCCATGGTGCCGTCGCGCTTTCTCCAGCGCCTCAAGGCGTTCGTCGGCGCTAAGGCTTGGGAGGCCGTGATAGCTCGCGGCGACCGTTATCGCGGCCTCGCCGCGGCGCTCGACCGGCTGGACGACGCCCCGCCGCTGCGCCGTCCCGCCCCGAAGCCCGATCCGGTGCTGTTCCCCTTCCCGCGCACGCTCAGCGTCACCGAGATCGAAACCCTGGTGCGCGACCCGTACTCGATCTACGCCAAGCACATCCTGGGTCTTGACGCGCTCGATCCGATCGCGGCGATGCCGGGCGCGGCGGACCGCGGCACGCTCCTGCACGACGTGCTGGGGCGCTTTGCGATCGATTATCCAAAGGCACTGCCGGAACGGGCGCTGGAGAACCTCCTCCAGCGCGGCGCCGACGCGTTCGCGGCCACCGCCGAGGCCTATCCCGAGCTTTACGCCGAGTGGTGGCCGCGTTTCGAGCGGCTCGCCACCGCCTTCGTCGGCTGGGACGAGCGCCGCCGTGCCGCGCTCGCCGAAGTCCATGCCGAGCGCCGCGGCGCGATGACGATCGCGCTTCCGGAGGGCGAGACCTTCAACCTCAGGGCCCGCGCCGACCGGATCGAAGCCGGCCTCGGCGGCGCCTTCGCCATCATCGATTTCAAGACCGGCCAGCCGCCGAGCGCCAAGGAGGTGTTCGCCGGGTTCTCGCCTCAGCTCACGCTCGAGGCCGCGATGCTGATGGCGGGCGGGTTCGAAGGCGTCGATCGCGCGCGCGAGACGCCCGAGCTTCTGTACGTGAAAATCTCCGGCGGACGCGACCCCCTCGTCCCGCGTCCGCTCGAGACTCCAAAGGGCGACGGCCGCACCGTTGCGGACATCGTCGTCGCGCATCGCCGCGGACTCGAGCAGCTCCTTGCCCGATACGTGGCCGGGGAGACCGGGTATCTGTCGCGGCCGTTTCCGAAATTCGCCCGCAAATATTCGGACTACGATCATCTGGCGCGCGTCAAGGAGTGGTCCCTCGCGAACGCCGACGGCGAAGAGGGCGAGCCGTGACCCGAGCGCTCGCGAGCGAGCTCCTCGTCGTTAACGATTTCACCCGGCTGGCGCAGCGCCGTGCCGCCGATCCGCGCGTCTCGGCCTGGGTGTCGGCGAACGCCGGCGCCGGCAAGACCAAGGTTCTGAGCGACCGCGTGCTGCGGCTCCTGCTGACCGGGGCGCCGCCCGGACGGATCCTCTGCCTGACCTTCACCAAGGCGGCCGCCGCCAACATGGCGATCCGCGTCTTCGAGCGGCTGGCGCAGTGGGTCACGTTCGACGAGCAGTCGCTCGGCGACGAGCTCGCCGAACTCGAAGGGTCGAGGCCGTCGCCGGATCATCTCCGCCAGGCGCGCCGGCTGTTCGCGCGCGCGGTCGAGACGCCGGGCGGCCTGAAGATCGAGACCATCCACGCGTTCTGCGAACGCCTCCTGCACCTCGTGCCTTTCGAGGCGAACGTCCCGGCCCGCTTCAGCGTGCTCGACGAGGCGCAGGTCGGGGAGCAGATCGCGCAGGCGACCAAGGAGGTGCTGTCGGAGGCCGCGTCCGAGGCGTCGCCGGAGCTCGCCGACGCGTTCAACCGGATCGGCCTCGATGCCGCCGGCGAGCGGCTGACCGAGGTCGTCGCCGCGGCCGTGAAGGCGATCAAATGCGAGCGGCTCCCGCCCGATCTCGCGACCTGCACGGCGCGCCTGCGCGCGACACTTGGGCTTGCCGCGCACGAGACGGCGGCCGTAATCGAGCAGGACATGATCGGGCTTTCCCGGGAGGAGCTCGGCGGCATCGCGGGCGCGCTCCGCACCACGTCCTCGAGCCAGGACCGCGACCTCGCGGAGGCGATCGCAAGCTTCCTCGCGGCCGGGAACCCGGTCGAGCGGCTGCGGCTCTATCGCTGCGTCTTCTTCACCGAGGACGGCGCCGGGACGCCGCGAGCGCGGCTCGGGACGAAAGCCGTACCGCAGTCGATCAGGGACGCGCTCGCGAACGAGCGCGAGCGCCTCGCCGCGGTTTGCGCGAAACTCAAGGCCGCCGACGCGGTCGAGCGCACGAACGCGCTCTACACGCTCGCCGCCGCGATCGTGAAGCGGGTCGAGGCCCACAAGCAGCGGATCGGCGCGCTCGATTTCGACGATCTCATCGCCAAGACGCTGGCGCTGCTCTCGCGCGGCGACGGCGCCTGGGTGCTGTACAAGCTCGACCGCGGCATCGATCACGTGCTCGTCGACGAGGCGCAGGACACGAACCCCGAGCAATGGCAGATCCTGCGCCACATCACCGAGGATTTCTCGGCCGGCAGCGGCGCCCGCGCGCGGCAGATTCGAACTGTCTTCGCAGTCGGGGATCCGAAGCAGTCGATCTTCGGCTTCCAGGGCGCCGCGCCGCGCGAATTCGAGGCGAGCCGCCGGTATTGGAAGGCACGGACCGAGAGCGCCGCGTTGCGCTTCCAAGACGTGCGGCTGACGCTCTCCTTCCGTTCCGCGAAGGCGGTGCTCTCGGCGGTCGACACGACCTTCGCCGAGCCGCTCCATTTCAGGGGCCTGTCCTTCGACGATTCGGCGGTCGGCACGACCCACGAGAGCGCGCGGACCAACGCCCCCGGTCGCGTCGAGCTGTGGCCGAGCGTCGAGCCGCGGGAAGAACGGCAGCCGGAGGCGTGGACGCTCCCGGTCGACGAGCCTGAGCGGCACTCGCCACCGGTCCTCCTCGCCTCGCGGATCGCGAAGACCGTGCGCGATTGGACCAGCAAGGGCGACGAGGCTGGCCGGGTCTGGAGCGCCGGCGATATCCTGGTGCTGGTGCGCAAGCGCGGCGCGGCGTTCGAGGCCGTGATCCGCGCGCTCAAGAGCGCCGGCGTGCCGGTCGCCGGCGCCGACCGTCTCGATATCGGCGAGCACATCGCCGTCGCCGACCTCATCGCCGCCGGGCGGGCGGCGCTCCTGCCCGAGGACGACCTGACCGTCGCGACGGCGTTGAAGTCGCCGCTTGTCGGTTTCACCGACGACGATCTGACCCGCATCGCCGGCCGGCGGGACGGCCCCGAATCGCTGCACGAGGCGCTGCATCGCCATGCCGACGCGAACGACGAGGCGGCGCAGCGCGGCTGCAACGCGCTGCGGACCTGGCGCGCGCTCGCGCAGATGCACGGACCGTTCGGCTTCTTCGCGACCGTGCTCGGGCCGCTCGGCGGCCGCAGGAAGCTCGTCGCGCGGCTTGGCAGCGAGGCCGCCGACGCGATCGACGCCTTCCTCTGCGTCGCCCATGGCGCGGAGGCGACCGAGACCCCTTCGCTCACCACTTTCCTGGCGCGCTTCGAGTCGGCGTCGCACGAGGTGAAGCGCGACCTCGATGCCGCCCGCGACGAGGTGCGGGTGATGACCGTGCATGGCGCGAAGGGTCTCGAAGCGTCGGTCGTGATCCTGGTCGACGGCTGCGACGTGCTCGGACGGGATCCGCCGCTGATTCCCGTGACGCTCGCCGGCACAAACGCCGAGTTTCCGGTCTGGTCGCCGGGGGCGAAATATGATCCGTCGGGGATGGTCCAGGCCCGTGACGCGCTCCACGAGCGCGCCACCGAGGAGCATAACCGCCTCCTCTACGTGGCGATGACCCGGGCGAAGGATCGGCTGGTGATCGCGCCGTTTCGCACGGCAAGCAGGGAGGCGCCCGAGCAGGCCTGGTGCGAGATGGTGCGTCGCAGCCTCGCCAAGAAGCTCGGCGGCCTCGCGGTCGCGAATACCCCTTACGGGCCGATCGATGTCTGGTGCGACGACAACCCGTCGCCGCAGCCGCTCCAGCCGGCGCCGGTCGCTCCGTTGCCGGCCTCCGATCTGCCGGCTTGGCTCACGACCGCGGCGGCGCCGGAAGCGGAACCGGCGGCCGCCTTGCGGCCATCCTACGCCGTTCCGCACCGCGCGCCGGGCCGCCGCGCCGGATCGGCGCCGGCCGAGGCGCGCCTGCGCGGCAGCCTCGTCGACGCGCTCATCGAGAGGCTGCCAAGCCTGCCGGCCGACAGGCGGAGAACGGCGGCCGAGGCTTACGTCCGGGCTCGCGCCCCGAAGCTCGGCGCGCCGGAGCGGAGCGTCATCGTCGCGAATGCGATCGGGGTGCTCGGGCACGAGGCGCTCGCAGCGCTCTTCGGGCCGGGCTCCCGGGCCGAGGTGGGGATCGCCGGAACGCTCGTGATCGGCGGCGAAGCGACGTCGGTGTCGGGCCAGATCGACCGCCTGGCGGTGCTGGACGGCGAGGTGCTGCTGGCCGACTTCAAGAGCGACGCCCGCGTCCCCGGTCCCGCCCGGCCCGCACCCGCGGCCTATGTGGCGCAGCTCGCGCTCTATCGGCGCCTCCTCCAGCAGATCTACCCCGGGCGGTGGGTCCGGCCGTTCCTTGTCTGGACCGCGGGACCCTCGATCCAGGAACTGCGCCCGGAGGAACTGGACCAGGCGCTCGATCGTCTCACGGCCACGTGACCGCATGGCCGCCTTGCCTTGACCGCCCGGCAGGCCCCTCCTAACTACCGCGGACCTGCGGACAAGACCCCGCTCCGAGCCCAAGGTGATGCGATGACGACCATGAAAGTGACCGACACGAGCTTCGACCAGGACGTGCTGAAGTCCGCCGAGCCCGTAGTCGTCGATTTCTGGGCCGAGTGGTGCGGTCCCTGCCGCATGATCGGCCCGGCGCTCGAGGAGATCGCCGCCGAGATGCAGGGCAAGGTCAAGATCGCCAAGGTGAACGTCGACGAGAACCCGAACATTGCGTCGCAATTCGGAATTCGCTCGATCCCGACCCTGATGCTGTTCAAGGGCGGCAAGCTCGCCGGGCAGAAGGTCGGCGCGGCGCCGAAGGGCGACCTGTCGAAATGGATTCAGCAGACGACGGCGGCGTGAGCGCCAGCTTGCGGTCTCGACATGGGAAGGGCCCGAGCGGGCCCTTTTTCATGCGTGGGAGCGACGGATGAGCGAGCCTGGCGACGATGTCGCCCCGCCCCCATCCGACCTTGCCGCGCAGGGATGGCGTCCGGTCAAGGACGACGGCTTCATCGGCCTTGTCGGCCCGATCTATCGCCGTGAGCACGGCGCGCGCTGGCAATTCGGCTTTCGCGCCGAGGCGAAGCACGCCAATCTCCGCCGCGTCGTGCAGGGCGGGATGCTCATGACCTTCGCCGACCGCGGGCTCGGCCGCAACGCCTGGAAGGCCGCTGGCGACAAGCCGGACGCGACGATCCAGTTCTACATGCAGTTCGTGAGCGCGGGCGAGCTCGGCGAGTTCATCGAGATCGCGCCCGAGGTGGTGCGCCGAACCGCGTCCCTCGTGTTCATGCGCGGCACCCTGGTTGCGGGCGAGCGCGTCGTTGCGACGTGCAGCGGGATTTGGAAGATCCTCGGCTGATTCAGACCGGCGGGGTGCCGTTCGCGGCCAGCACCTCGCCGGCGAGGTAGAGCGAGCCGCAGATCAGGATCCGCGGCGCCCGTTCCCAGATGGTGTCGTTGAGCGCTGCGAGCGCTGCCTCGACGCCAGGCCGGACGGAGCTCATGAGCCCGGCCGCCTTGGCGAGTTCCGCGATCGCCTCGGGCGGCCGGGCGGCGATCTGGCCGGTGACCGGCACCGCGATCAGCTCGCGCGCGAGCCCTGAAAAATTGCGCAGGAATCCGGCCGCGTCCTTGGTTCCGAGCATGCCTACGACAAGCACGAGCGGCGCGGCACTGCGCTCCTCCAGATCGGCCATGGCGGCGGAAAGCGCCCGGCCGCCGTCGGGATTGTGGCCGCCGTCGAGCCACAGTTCCGAGCCTTGCGGCGCCAGGCCCGCGAGCCGCCCCTTCGTCAGCCGCTGCAGCCGCCCCGGCCACTCGACGCGCGACATGCCGGCGTCATGGGCTGCGGTTTCGATGTCGCCGAAGCCGGCGGCCCGAAGCGCCGCAATCGCGGTCCCGGCGTTCGCAATCTGATGCCGGCCGACGAGCCGCGGGCGGGAGAGGTCGAGCAGCCCGTCCTCGTCCTGATAGACAAGCCGCCCGCGCTCCTCATGGGCGCCGAAATCCTGGCCGCCGACGAGGATCGGCCGGGCGCCGACCGCCGCCGCACGCTCGCGCAGCACCGCGTCGGCGTCGGCATGCTCCTGCGGCGCGATCACGGCGGGGCAGCCCGGCTTGAAGATGCCGGCCTTCTCGGCCGCGATCGCAGCGACGTTATCGCCGAGGTAATCGGCATGGTCGCGCCCGATCGCGGTGACGACCGCGGCGGCGGGTGCATCGACGACGTTCGTGGCATCGAGCCGGCCGCCGAGCCCGACCTCGAGCAGCAGCACGTCGGCGGGCTCCTCGGCGAAGATAAGCAACGCCGCCGCGGTCGTGATCTCGAACATGGTGATCGGCCGCCCGCCGTTCACCGCCTGGCAGCGGCGCAGCGCCTGCACGAGCCGGTGCTCGTCGACGAACCGCCCGCCGCCGATCCGGCCGACGCGGATGCGCTCATGGAAGCGCACGAGATGCGGCGACGTGTAGACGTGGACCGCGTGCCCGGCGCTCTCCAGGATCGCGCGCATGAAGGCGATCGTCGAGCCCTTGCCGTTCGTGCCGGCGACATGGATCAACGGCGGCAGCCGCCGCTCGGGATGGCCGAGATCGGCGAGCAGGCGCTCGATGCGTGCGAGCGAGAGATCGATGACCCTCGGATGAAGGGCGAGGAAGCGCGCGATCAGCGCGTCGGACGAGTCCATCGCGCGCTCAAGGCGCCGGCGTCATTCGGCGGCGAGCGCCATCGGCACGGCGACCGGCGTCTTGGTGAGAAGCCGGCACAGGCGCGCAATCGTGCCCTTCAGGTCGTGACGGTGGACGACCATGTCGACCATCCCGTGCTCCTTGAGGTACTCGGCGCGCTGGAAGCCGTCGGGCAGCTTCTCGCGGATGGTCTGCTCGATCACCCGCGGCCCGGCAAAGCCGATGAGCGCGCCGGGCTCGGCGAGCTGGATGTCGCCGAGCATGGCGTAGGACGCGGTGACGCCGCCGGTGGTCGGGTTCGTCAGCACGACGATATAGGGCAGCCGCGCATGCTTGAGGCGGCGCACCGCGACGGTGGTGCGCGGCATCTGCATGAGCGAGAGGATGCCCTCCTGCATGCGCGCCCCGCCCGAGGCGGCGAACAGCACATAAGGCGTCCTCTTGTCGAGCGCGATGTCGGCGCCCTTGATGAAGGCCTCGCCGGCCGCCATGCCGAGCGAGCCGCCCATGAAGCCGAAATCCTGCACCGCAAGGGTCATCGGCAGCTCGTCGACGCGGCCGAAGCCGATCTTGAACGCGTCCTGAAGGCCGGTCTTCGTCTTCGCGTCCTTGAGGCGGTCGGTGTAGCGCTTCTCGTCGCGGAACTTGAGCGGGTCGGCCGCAACCTCCGGAAGCGGCACATCGAGCCAGGTGCCGGAATCGAAGATCATCTTGAGCCGCTGGACGGCGTCGAGGCGCATGTGGTGGTTCGAGCCGGGGATCACCCAGCCATTCGCCTCGACATCCTTGTGGAACACCATCTGCCCGGTATCCGGGCATTTGATCCACAGATTGTCCGGGCTCTCGCGCTTGAAGAGCGTCTTGATCTTGGGACGGACGACCTCGGAGATCCAGTTCATCGATCGTTCCTGTTGGCCGTCGTCCTCGGCCGAAAGCGTCAGCCCGGTCGGCTCAAGGCGGCATGACGTCGTCGGCTAGGCCGCCTTGGCCTTCGAGACCGAGCGCACGCCGACCGCCAGCTCTTGTACCAACTTAACCACTGATTCGACCGTTTTCGAGGTCGCGCGGCCTTCTGTATCGAGCGAGGCCTGGACGGCGTTGACGAGCGCGGTTCCGACCGCCACCCCGTCGGCGCCCTGCGCGGTCGCGGCGGCGTGGGCGCCGGTCTTGACCCCGAAGCCGACGACGACGGGGAGCGCCGTGTGACGCTTGATCCGCGCGACGGCATCGGAGACCCGGGCGAAGTCCGGGGTTGCGGCGCCGGTGATGCCGGTGATCGAGACGTAGTAGACGAAGCCCGCCGTGTTCGCGAGCACCGCCGGCAGGCGCCGGTCGTCGGTCGTCGGCGTCGCGAGGCGGATGAAGGCGAGGCCGGCCGCGAGCGTCGGCAGGCACAGCTCGTCGTCCTCCTCGGGGGGCAGGTCGACGATGATGAGCCCGTCGACGCCGGCGCTCTTCGCGTCGGCGAGGAAGCGCTCGACGCCGTAGACGTAGATCGGGTTGAAGTAGCCCATGAGGATCACGGGCGTGTCGGCGTCCTCCTCGCGGAAGCGGCGGACGAGCTCGATCGTCTTCACCGTCGTTTGCCCGGCCTCGAGCGCCCTTAAGCCCGCAGCCTGGATTGCCGGCCCGTCGGCCATCGGATCGGTGAAGGGCAACCCGAGCTCGACGATGTCGGCGCCGGCCTTGGGCAACGCCTTCAAGATCGAAAGCGCCGTCTCCGGGTCGGGGTCGCCGGCCACGACATAGGTCGCGAGCGCAGCACGATTCTCGGCGCGGCAGCGGGCAAAGCGGGCTTCGATGCGGGCGGTCATGGGGCGGTTGCTAGCATGCGCGAATCCGAACCGGAAGGCACCGATCGCCTTGCCGCTACCCGCCGCGCGTCTTATGCTCCGCGTATGATCCGCAGCCTCAAGGGGAAAGCGACTCGGCAATTCGCGGAGACAGGCAAGTCGAAATTTCCGGGGCTCGACGTGGAACTGGCCCGTCAGCGGCTTCAAGAACTCAACGGGGCGAGGTCGCTCGACGTCATATCTCGATTGCGGAGCGTCGGACTTCACAAGCTCAAGGGAGATGGGCGATCAATGTGAACGGACCTTGGCGCATTGTCTTCCGGTTCAAAGATGGTGACGCCTTTGAGGTCGAAATCCTGGACTACCATTGAAGGAGGTTTCAATGTCCCCGGCGGACGATGTGTCCGAAGCGCCTCCTGGCGGCTTTCGTTTCGGCCCGGTGCACCCCGGCCGCACCTTGGCCGACGAGCTGAAGGCGCGCGACCTGACCGCTCATGCCTTGGCGTTGAAATTGCGCGTCCCCGCGAACCGCATCACCGAGATCATTCAGGGCAAGCGCGGCATTTCAGCCGAAACCGCGCTGCGCCTGGGCCGGTACTTCGGGACCGGGGCACCCTTCTGGCTGGCTCTTCAAAGCCAATACGATCTGGAAACGGCCGAGCGCGCCTTGGGAGCGAAGATCGCGGCGGAGGTGGAGCAAGCGGCTTGAGAGGTTTCGCGTCTCGCGCGGAAGGCGCAAGCCCTCTGGGTGTCATCCGTAATCACATCTTCACTCCCAGATGCTCCGCCACGGTGAAGATGTCCTTGTCCCCCCGCCCGCAGAGATTCATCACCATGAGGTGGTCGCGCGGCTTCTTCGGCGCGAGCTCGATCACCTTGGCGAGGGCGTGCGCCGGCTCCAGCGCCGGGATGATGCCTTCGAGGCGGCAGCTGAGCTTGAAGGCGTCGAGCGCCTCGTCGTCGGTCGCCGAGAGGTAGGTGACGCGCCCGACCTCGTGCAGCCAGGAATGCTCGGGCCCGATGCCCGGATAGTCGAGGCCGGCCGAGATCGAGTGGGCATCCTGGATCTGGCCGTCGTCGTTCATGAGGAGGTAGGTGCGGTTGCCGTGCAGCACGCCTGGCCGTCCGCCGGCGATCGAGGCGGCGTGCAGGTGCGTGAGCCCGTGGCCGGCCGCTTCGACGCCGTAGATCTCGATCTGGCGTTCATCGAGGAACTCGTGGAACAGCCCGATCGCGTTCGAGCCGCCGCCGATCGCCGCGACGAGCGAATCGGGCAGGCGGCCTTCGGCCTGCATCATCTGCTCGCGGGTCTCGCGGCCGATGATCGATTGGAAGTCGCGCACCATCGCCGGGTAGGGATGCGGGCCGGCGACCGTGCCGATGCAGTAGAACGTGTCGGCGACGTTCGTGACCCAGTCGCGCAGGGCCTCGTTCATCGCGTCCTTGAGGGTCTTCGTGCCGGACTGCACCGGGATGACCTCGGCGCCGAGCATCTTCATGCGGAAGACGTTCGGCTTCTGCCGCTCGACATCGACTGCGCCCATGTAGACGACGCAGTCGAGCCCGAAGCGGGCGCAGAGCGTCGCGGTCGCGACGCCGTGCTGGCCCGCACCGGTCTCGGCGATGATCCGCCGCTTGCCCATGCGCCGGGCGACGAGGATCTGGCCGAGCACGTTGTTCACCTTGTGGGCTCCGGTGTGGTTCAGCTCGTCGCGCTTGAAGTAGATCTTCGCGCCGCCGAGATGCTCGGTCAGGCGCTCGGCGAAGTAGAGCGGGCTCGGTCGGCCGACGTAATGGGTCAGGTAGGAGGCCATCTCGGCCTGGAAGGCGGGGTCGTTCTTCGCCTCGCCGTAGGCCTTCTCGAGCTCGAGGATCAGCGGCATCAGCGTCTCGGCGACGAAACGGCCGCCGAAGATGCCGAAATGCCCGCGTTCGTCCGGGCCGGCGCGGAAGGTGTTGGGCTGCGGCTGAGCGGTCACGCGACCTTGTCCTTGGGTTTGTCGAGGCCGGCCCAGGCCGCGCGAGCGGCGCGGACGAAGCGCTCGATCTTCTCCGGGTCCTTCTCGCCCGGCCGTCGTTCGACGCCGGAGGAGACGTCGAGCGCCCGCACCCAGCTGAGCGCGATCGCGGCGGCGACGTTGTCCGGTGCGAGTCCGCCTGACAACATGACGGCGAGCGCCGGGTCAAGCCCGGCGACGAGCCGCCAGTCGAAGGCGACGCCGTTGCCGCCGGGGAGCGCCTCGGCGCTCTTCGGCGGCTTCGCGTCGAGGAGCAGCCGGTCGGCGACCTCGGCGTAGCGACCGAGGGCGGCGAGGTCGCTCTCCTCGGCGATGCCGACCGCCTTCATCACCGGGCGGCCGAAGCGGGCCCGGATCGCGGCGACGCGCGCCGGCGTCTCGTCGCCGTGGAGTTGGAGGACGTCCGGATCGATCGCGGCGACAATGTTCGACAGCTCCTCATCCGACGCATCGACGGTGAGCGCGACGCGCAATGCCCTGCCTTTGGCGCGCGCCGAGAGGCTACCGGCCTCGTCGAGCCCGAGGTGCCGGGGGCTGCGCGGGTAGCGTACGAAGCCGACGAGGTCGGCGCCCGCGCCGAGCGCCGCGTCGAGCGCTTCGACGCTGTTGAGGCCACAGATTTTGACGAGCGGGGTCATTCACTTCGTGTCTTCGATCAACCGAACTAGCTTCGATACCAGCTCGGGCAGGTCCTCGGCGACCGCACGTTTGACGATGTCGAGATCGACGCGCCAGTACGCGTGGACAAGCCGGTTGCGCATGCCGCGGATTGCATCCCATGGGATCTGCGGATTGGCGTCTTTGGTTTCGGGCGGAAGCCTGTTCAAAGCCTCTCCGACGATGATCAAATAGGATCGCGCGGCGTGCTCGTAATACTCGACGCGCTTCAACATCGAGAGCGGCATGCCGCCGATAAGCTCATGCGCCTTGCGCGCGAAGCCCCGCGCATCGCGCAGACGCTGGAGAACCGATCGCTCCTCCATTCACAGCGGCCGCGCTGCAGCCGTGAGTCGCGCCGCTTCCTCGCCACGAACCTCACTTGTGAGCACGATCCCGACCGGCCGCCCCAGCTCCTTCGCGAAATCAGCTTCGGCTTGGGCAACGGCGAGGAGAGAAAGCCCAGGTCGCTTCTTTGCGAGAAGATCGATCGCGGATCCTTCCGGCACATGCACAGCCGAGCCGCGCGGCAGGATGCCGATAATCGTGATCGGATATCGCGCCTCCAGGACCTGAACAGCGGCGCGCAGGCCGCTCGGGAGAGCATGGACGTTCACGGCAAACCTCGATGCCGCCGCAAGATACCCGAAAAGTGCTTGTCGCTCTACCGGCCCGTTCTGGCCCAGACTTCGACCGCGGCGGCCAGATCGGCGAGCGCGGTCCCGACGGACTTGTACAACGTGATCTCATCGGGCCGGCCTCGCCCCGGAACGTTGCCACGGCACAGATCGGCGAGGTCGCCCTTCACGTCTTGATCGGCGATCGTGCCGCCCTTCAATCCGAGCGCCACATCGCCGCCCTCGCGGCGCGCCGCGGCGGTATCGACGTACACCTCGGCCCGCCGCAGCGCCTCATCGTCGGCCTCGCGCATGGTGAGGTTGAAGGCGCCGACGAGGTCGAGGTGGACGCCGGGCTTGAGCCAGGCGCCCTTCACGAGCGGGGCCGTCGAGAGCGTGGCGCAGGAGACGAGGTCGGCGTCGCGCACCGCTGCCTCGAGATCGGCCGCCGGCTCGACGGGCAGGCCCTCGGCGGAAAGCTCGGCCGCAAGCCGTACCGCCTTCTCCGGCCGATGGTTCCATAGCGCCACGTGACGGATCGGGCGCTCGCCGACATGGGCGCGGATCAGGAATGGGGCGAGCGCGCCGGCGCCGACCATGACCATCCGGCTCGCGTCCTCGCGGGCGAGATGGCGCGCGGCAAGCGCCGAGGCC
>JAJKJG010000052.1 GCA_021154065.1 Methylobacterium sp. | reverse complement strand
TGAAGATCCGCGCGACGCGCACCGCGGCGCGGCCGGCGCGGTGGTAATCGCACGTCAACGCCTCGGCGGCGCGTTTGCCCTCGTCATAGCAGGCGCGCGGCCCGGTCGGGTTGACGTTGCCGCAATAGCTTTCCTTCTGCGGATGGACGTCGGGATCGCCGTAGACCTCGCTCGTCGACGCGAGGAGGAAGCGGGCGCGCTGCTTCTCGGCGAGCGCGAGAAGGTTACGCGAGCCGAGCACGTTCGTGAGCATCGTGTGCTCGGGATCGGCCTGGTAGTGCGGCGGCGAGGCCGGGCAGGCGAGATTGAAGATCGCATCGAGCGAAAGCCGCGGCGACGACAGGCTCGATCGCAGCGGGTCGATGACGTCGGCTTCGATCAGCTCGAACCGCGGCTCGCGCTCGAGGTGGCGCAGGTTCCGAAGCCTGCCGGTCTGGAAGTTGTCGATGCAGAGGACGCGGTCGCCTTCGGCGATCAGGGCGTCGCACAGGTGGGAACCGATGAACCCGGCGCCGCCGGCGACGAGAACAACCCTACCTCTCCCATTTTTCATAACCTCGGCCTCTTCCTCTACGCGCCGGCGACCGGCGCGATGTACGAAAGAAAGGAACGTAGGTGCCCAACGTTCTCAGCTTTGCATTGGTTCGAAGAAATCTTTGTTCCCCGCCCGGCGATTAACCTGTGTTTATTCTGCGGTCGCGCACTGCGCGTCGCGGGCGACTTTCAACGTCGCGTGGCGCGAGCGAACCCGCGCGATGTGGGTTTCGAGCTCGCCGGCGCGATGCGCTGCCGTATGATCGGCGAGGACGCGCTCGCGCGCTGCGCTGCCGAGCCGTCTTCGCTCTGTCTCGCTCCAGCCGGTCAGGACCTCGAGCACCGCGGCAGGGCGATCGGCGACCACGATCTCGCGACCCGGAACGAAGATGGTCTCAAGCCCGGGCCATTCGTCGGATACGATCGGCGTTGCGGCGGCGGCGGCCTCGAACAGCCGCACGCTCGGGCTGTAGCCGGCCCGGATCATGTCGGCCCGCGTGACGTTCAGGGTGAACCGGCTTGATGCGTAGAAGCGGGCGTGATCGGCCGGAGGCACATGATCGATGCGCTCGACATTTACCGGCCACGCGATGTCGTCGGGATAGAGCGGGCCGGCGACCGCGAATTTGAGATGCGGCGCCTGCCGCGCCGGCTCGACGAGGAGGCGCTCGAGCGTCGGTTGGCGGTCCGGGCTGTAGGTGCCGAGGTAGCTCAGATCCCACCGCGGCTCGAGGTCCATCGGCGGGTAGGCCTCGGGGTCGACCGAGCAATAGAGCGCGCGTGCATCCGGCGAGCCGTAGCGGCGCAGGATCGTCCGCAGCGTCGGACCGCCGGTGAAGGAGAGATAGAGATCGTATCCCGGGATCAGCGCCGGCGACAGGTATTCGAGGTCGCCGCGTTCGAGCTTGGCGAGCGTCACGGGGGTGTCGATGTCGTAGAAAGCGGTGGCGCCGCGGGCGGTGCGCTGGACCCATTCGCCGACCGCGACGCCCTCCGGCACGTAGGAGCCGACCATCACGGCGTCGGCGGCTTCGATGTCCTCCTCGTAGCCTGCGAGCGCCCGCAGGTCCTCATAGAGCGCGAGCCGGCAGTAGTCCGGATCGACGAGGTCGCGGTTATCCGCGTACCAGGGCACGTCGCGCTCGAGGAACAGGATGTCGTGTTCGCGCTCGGCAAAGGCCTTGAGCAGCGAGCGGTAGGTGGTCGCGTGGCCATTGCCCCAGGAGGAGGACAGGCTGAGCCCGAGGACGACGAGCCTCATGCGGCGCTCCTCTGCCGCTTCTCGGCTGCGACCTCGGCCAGGATCGCGTCGACCTGCGCACCGCGCAGCGTGTAGGTGTGCTCGGCGAGCACGCGGGCGCGGGCCGCGTCGCCGATGGTCCGCGCCCGCTCCGGCGTCAGGCTGCGGAGGTGCTCGGCGACATCGGCGCCGTCGCGGGCGACGAGCACCTCGACGTTCGGCTCGAGGAAATGCTCGATGCCCTCCCATGCGTCGGTGATGAGGCAGCCCCCGGCGCCCGCCGCCTCGAACACCCGCGTCGCCGGCGAGAACCCGATGTCGGCCATCGAATCGCGCGCGATGTTCAGGACGGCGAGCGGGCTCGTGTTGAAGGCGTTGTGCTCGCGCGTGTAGACATGCCCGATGTGCCGCACGTTCGGCGGCATCGCCTTGTCTTCCCAGCCGTTGCCGCCGATGAGGAAACGGCGGTGGGCAAGCCGCGCCGCCGGGTCGAGGAAGAATGCTTCGACGCGCCGCTCACGGTCCGGGAGACGGTTGCCGAGGAAGGCAAGGTCGGCGGCGAAGCGCTCCTCCGGCGGCACCGGGAAATGGGTCTTCGGATCGAGCCCGTTGTAGATCGGCACGCACCGCCTGGCCCCGAAGCTCTCGTAGCCGGCGATGACGGGCGGTCCGCCGCCATAGGTGAAGACGACGTCGAGCGACGCCATCGCCCGATGCAGCGGATGATCGGGGCTACGGCGCAGCTCGGCGAGCGTCGCCGGCGCGTCGACGTCCCAGAAGACGCGCATCGCCTCCGGGCGCGAGGCGGCAATGAGACCGGCGAGGAGGACGTCGTCGAACACCCCGACGCCGCTCGCCTTGACCACGACCTCCGCGGATGCCGCCTCGGCGATCACCTTCCGCACCGCTTCCTCGGTCGCCGGATAAACGCGGGATTCGGCCCAGTCCGGCGGATCGATGTCGCGATGCTTCTGGCGGTCGAAAGCGTCGGGCTCGTAGAAGGCGATGCGGTGGCCGCGCCGGGCGAGATCGCTGAGGAGCCCGCGGTAATAGGTCGCCGCGCCGTTCCAGTAGGAGGACACGAGGCTCGAGCCGTAGAAGGCGATCTTCATGCGAACATCTCCGCCCGGGTGGGCGCGCGGATGCGCTCCACGATCGCCAGAAGCTCGTCCGCGCGATGGGCGCAGCTGTGCCGCTCCCTGATCGTCTCAAGGCCGCTCGCGATGAGCGCGGCGCGAAGCGCCGGGTCGTCGCGCAGCGCCGCGAGGTGGCGCTCCATCGCGTCCTGGTCTGGCGCAACGAGGTAATCCGCGCCGGGCCGGAAGAGTCCTTCCGAATCCCGCCAAGGCGCCGAGACGAGCGGGATGCCGCAGGCCAGCGCCTCGAAGACCCGGATGGTCGGGATGCCCGGCAACATTTCGACGTAGAACCGCCGCGGCACGTGCACGGTCGCAAGATGGCAGGCGAAGATCTCGGGCGCCCTGGCATTCGGGAGCCAGCCGCGATAGCGGGCGCCGTGCCGGCGCAGCGCGTCGAGGGCATGCTCCGGATAGCGCACGCCGTAGATGTCGAGCGGCAGGCCGACGGTGCGCGCCGGCCGCAGGAGAAAGCTCTCGAGCTCGGCGCTACGCTCCTCGTCGCCCCAATTGCCGATCCAGACCAGGCCTTCCCGCCGGGTCTCGCCGGCCGGCGGCCGGAACAGGCGCGTATCGGCGGCCTCGTGCCAGGTGAAGACGCGGTCGGCCCAGCCCCAGCGGCGGTAGACCTCGGAGAGCGCCTCGCCGAAGGCGAGAACGCCGTCGAAGCCGTCGAGGTCGAAGGCGCGGATCGCCTCCGGATCGCTGACCGCGCGATGATGGGTGTCGTGGAAAAGGAGCGTGAAGCGGCCGCCGCGCCGCCGCGCCCGGCCGATGGCGGCGACGAGCCATGGCTCGTTCCATTCGTGCACGATCACCACGTCGGCTGCCGAGATGGCGGCTTCGACATCGATGTCATCGTCGTAGAGGCGGCTGGAAAGCTCCGGATAGGCGCTCTCATAGGCAGCGAGACCGGCGGGTCCGTGATCCTTCAAGAGGTTCTCGCGGCTCCAGCTGCCGGACGGCTCGAAGGCTTCAACGGCATGGCCGGCATGGATCAGCTCGCGCAGCACGCCGCGTAGGAAATGGGCGTTGCCGTGGTTCCAGCACGACGCCAGCGAGTGCGTGAAATAGACGAACCTCACGCCACCGCCTCGTGCCGGAGGGCGGCCTGGCGCGCCAGCACAGCTTCGTAGATCGCCATCATGCCCTGCGCCGTGCTCTCGACGGTGTAGATTTCGGACCGGGCCCGCGCCGCGCCGCCAAGTCGCGCGCGCCGGCGCGGGTCGGCGACAAGGTCGCGGATCGCCGCGGCGATGGCCGCGTCGTCATCGGCCGACACGAAAAGCGCCGCGCCGTCCCAGAGTTCGCGCAGCGTCGGGATATCCGAAAGCACGAGCGCGCAGCCGGCCTGGGCGGCTTCGAGCACGGCAAGGCCGAAGGGCTCGTAGCGCGGCACCGACGCGAAGATCGGACGGCGCGCGAGCCACGCTTGCATGTCTTCGCCGCCGAGTTCGCCGAGCGCCTGGGTGTGCGGCAGCGCGATCATGGCGCCGTTCGGCCCTGCGAGAGGCCCGGCCGCCAGCACCGGGACGTCGAGGCGCGCCGCGGCGCGGTCGAGAGCCGCAAGATTCTTGCCCTCGTCCCAGAGCCGGCCGGCGGTGAACACGAGGGATGCCGGCTCGGCCGGCTCGCGCGGCGCGCCCTGGCGCCGGCCGTTTCGCACCACGCGCGGCGGCGGAATGCCGTAGGCGTCGGCGGTCATCTGCGCGAAGGCCGCGGTCGGCGCGGCGAGCGCCTCGGCGGCGCTAAAGCCACGCGCGAGGAGCGCCGTGCGCCAGACGAAGTCCGGCGGGAGCGGACCGGAGCGGACCGCCCGCCACCAGGTCGCGAGACAGGAATGGCAGGCGCCGACGACCGGCGCCGGAAAGCGCGCGTCCGCGGCAAGCGCCGGGCTGTTGAGATGAACCACGTCGGCGCCGACGCTGCGCGCCAGGGCGGCGACGGCGCGCGAGGCTTCCGCAACCTCGCCCGGGCTGGCGGCGGTCCAATCGAGCGGCAGGCCGGTGATGACGATGCGGGTCTGCGGAATCGCCACCGCCTGGGAGAGCGCTTGCGCCGAGGGCGCCGGGCCGAGCACGGCAAGCGTCGTCTCGACGCCGTGGTCGGCGAGCGCGCCGGCGAGATCGGTCGCGTATTGCCACACCCCGCCGACCGCGTCGGCGGTCATCAGCAGGCGCAGCGGCCCGCGTCCGATCAGCCGCACCGACACGCCGCCTCGTCCATGAACCCGAAGGCCGCGCTCCTCACGACAGGGCCTCGGCGGCTCTGAGGCGCGCCGCGGGCCGGATCGCGGTCGCTCTCGACCCGCGCTCGTCGGCGAGCCAGCGGGCGAGCGCCGCGACGCCGGTGCGCCATGGGATCGGGGATCGCAGCTCGAGCGCGCGAGCGGCGCGGCTCATGTCGGAGACGTAATAGCGCTGATCGCCGGCGCGCCAATCGGAGAAGGACAGCTCGACCGGCCGGCCGATCAAGTCCTCGACATGGCGCAGGAGCTGCCGCAGGCTGACGGCGTTCGCGGGTCCGCCGCCGAGATTGAAGGCGCGGCCCTGCACGGCGTCGATGCGGCGCCACGCCGAAACATAAGCCTCGACGGCGTCGGCGACGTTGAGCACGTCGCGCACCTGCCGCCCGTCGCCGTAGATCGCGATCGGTTCTCCGTCGAGTGCGCGGATCAGGAAATGCGCCACCCAGCCCTGGTCCTCGGTCCCCATCTGGCGTGGGCCATAGATGCAGCTCATGCGCATGACCGCGGTCGGCACGCCGAAGCTGCGGGCATAGTCGAGGACGTACTGGTCGGCGGCCCCTTTCGAGCAGCCATAGGGCGTGTGGAAGTCGAGCGGGCGATCCTCGCCGATGCCCTTCGCGCGCACCGCCGGATCGCGCGGCAGATAGGCGTCGTTGGTCTCGTCGAGGGCGACGTCGGCAAGATCGCCGTAGACCTTGTTGGTCGAGGCGAAGATGAGCGGGGCCGGGTCGTTCCGCCGGCGCAGCGCCTCGAGCAGGCTGAGCGTGCCCTGCACGTTGATGTCGAAATCCTCGCGCGGCGTGACGAGGCTCGTCGTCACCGCAACCTGCGCTGCGAAATGGAACACCGCCTCGGCGTCCCGCGCCGCGGCGGCGACGCCGCGCTCGTCGCGGATGTCGCCGATGACGCTCGATATCCGCTGCGGGTGGCGGCTCTTGAGCCAGGCGAGATTGCTCTCGACGCCCGGCCGGGCGAGCGCGTCGTAGACGAGCACGTCGTGGCCCTCGCGGGCGAGCCGGTCGGCAAGGTTCGAGCCGATGAACCCGGCGCCGCCGGTGACGAGGACCGGGCGGCGCCCGACGAGCGCGGGCCGGGCCGGGGCGCTCGCCGCCGTCATGCCACGAGCCCCCTCAGCTCGAGCTCCTTGCGGGCCTCGTGGACCCGGTCCTCGGCCTCCTGCCGGGCGACCCATTCGGCGAGCGCCGCGAGCCCTTGCGCGAAATCGCGCTTCGGCGCGAAGCCGAGCTCCTGGCGGGCTTTGGCGATGTCGGCGATGCAATGCCGGATGTCGCCGGCGCGTGCCTGGCCGGCGATCTCGGGCCCGAGGCGGGCGCGGCCCATGGCGCTCGCGAGCAACGCCGCCACCTCGCGCACGGAGCGGTCTTCGCCGCTGGCGATGTTATAGACCTCGCCGGCCGCCTTCGGGTGCTCGAGCGCGAGCACGAAAGCGTCGGCGATGTCCTCGACATGGACGAAGTCGCGGCGCTGATGGCCGTCCTCGAAGATCACCGGCGGCTTGCCGTTGTGCAGCCGCGACGAGAAGATCGCGAGCACCCCGGTGTACGGGTTCGAGAGCGCTTGGCCGGGGCCGTAGACGTTCCACAGCCGCAGCGCCACGCCCTCCATGCCGTAGGCCGGCGAAAGCGTCAGCGTGAGGCGCTCCTGGACGTATTTGCCGAGCGCGTAGACGGAGGCGAGGGCAGGGCGCTTCCACTCGGGCGTCGGCACCGGGACAAGCGGGCGCCCTTGCGCGTCGACGGGGTCCCATGGATCCGCCGGATCGGCCCGCGGCGCCCGCACGGCATCCTCGACGAGGTCGCCGTCGGCAGTCCGGTAGAGCCCCTCGCCGTAGATGCTCATCGATGATGCGACGACGACGCGCCGAACCGGATTGTCGATGAGCTGCTGGAACAGGATCGCGGTCCCGTAGTCGTTGACCGAGACGTAGCGGTCGACCGCGTACATGCTCTGGCCGACGCCGACCTCGGCGGCGAGGTGGACGACCGCATCGACCCCTTTCAGCGCCTTCAGGACGGCGGTTTCGTCGCGGACGTCGCCGGCGATGAACTCGACCCCCTTCGGCAGGCCGTCCGGGCGTCTTCGGCCCTGGTGGACCTGCTCGATCATGCTGTCGAGCACCCGAACCTCATGCCCGCGCGCAACGAGCGCGCGCGCCACATAGCGGCCGATGAAGCCCGCCCCACCGGTGATCAGAACCCGCTCAGCCAACGCCTTGTCTCCCGTTTCAACGGCCGCGACCGCGCCTCGCGGCGCCGTTCGCGTCGCGCGGCCTCATGCCCGGGCCTTCAGGCCCTGCCTGGCGGGCGTGTCGTGCCGCGATCAGCTTGACCATTTGGCGGCACGTCTAACGCCGCGGGGATGAGGATTGTTCCTGAAGAAAGTTCGCTGCCCGAGCGCCCATTTTCGGCCCTCCGAGGTCCAGCTCCGAGGAACGGGAACAAGCGGCGCGGTCCCCTCGTGCCGAACGGCCAAGAAGCCCGGGGAACTTACCTCGAACGAGCGACGTTGACCGGAGCTTCAGTGTTACCCCTGCCGGTTCCTGGGCCATGGAGCCATTGCCGTGAGTCAGAGAAAGCTTCGCGTCGGGATCGTCGGGGTCGGCAACTGCGCCTCATCCTTCGTCCAGGGCCTGTCCTACTATGGCGAGGCCAAAGCCAACGAGCCGGTGCCGGGCCTGATGAACGTCGAGCTCGGCGGCTATCACGTCGGCGACATCGAGATCGCTTCCGCCTTCGATATCAGCGCCGACAAGGTCGGTCTCGACGTCGCGGAAGCGGTGTTCGCGCGGCCGAACAACACCCAGAAGTTTTCGGCCGTGCCGCGGACCGGCGTCACGGTCAGGCGCGGCAAGACCCTCGACGGGCTCGGCAAGTACCTTCGCGAGGAGATCCCGGAAGCTGCGGGCCCGGAGGCGAATGTCGCCGAAATCCTCGACCGCTCGCGCACCGATGTCCTCGTCTCCTACCTTCCGGTCGGCTCGCAGCAGGCGACGGAGTATTATGCCGAGCAGGCGCTCGAAGCCGGCTGCGCCTTCGTCAACTGCATTCCGGTGTTCATCGCCTCGGACCCGAAATGGCGCCACCGTTTCGAGACCCGCCGGGTGCCGCTCGTCGGCGACGACATCAAGAGCCAGGTCGGTGCGACGATCGTGCACCGCGTGCTCACGAACCTTTTCCGCGAGCGTGGGGTGCGGCTCGACCGCACCTACCAGCTCAACTTCGGCGGCAACACCGACTTCCAGAACATTCTCGAGCGGGAGCGGCTCGAGTCGAAGAAGATCTCGAAGACGCAGGCCGTGACGAGCCAGCTCGACATGCCGCTCGCCGCGGACGACGTGCATGTCGGCCCGAGCGATTTCGTGCCGTGGCTGACCGACCGCAAGTTCGCCTATATCCGCATGGAGGGCACGACCTTCGGCGGCGTGCCGCTGAACGTCGAGCTCAAGCTCGAGGTGTGGGATTCGCCGAACTCCGCCGGCATCGTCATCGATGCCGTGCGCTGCGCGAAGCTCGCCAGGGACCGCGGCATCGGCGGCGCCCTTATCGGGCCGTCGAGCTACTTTATGAAGTCGCCGCCGCAGCAATTCACGGATAACGAGGCGCGCGAGCGCACCGCCCGCTTCATCGCCGGCGAGGACGAGCCGCGCGGGGTCCACTGAGGTGGCGACGACCTTTTATCTCGTCCGCCACGCCGCGCACGACCGGGTCGGCGACACCCTCTGCGGCCGCATGCCGGGCGTGACGCTTGGACCGGATGGAGAGCGGCAGGCGGAGGGGATCGCGCAGCGCCTCGCGGCGAAAAGCATCGCCGCCGTGTTCTCGAGCCCGCTCGAGCGCGCGATCAAGACCGCCGAGCCGATCGCACGAAGGCTCAAGCTGTCCGTGCAAGTGGCTGACGCGCTGAACGAAATTAATTTCGGAACCTGGACCGGACGCCGCTTCGACGCGCTCGCCGCCGATCCCGGGTGGGCGGCCTGGAACCGGGTGCGCTCCTCGACGCGGCCGCCCGGCGGCGAGGATTTCTTCGCCGCCCAGAACCGTATCGTACCCTTCCTCAAGGAACTCGCCGCGAAGTACCCGGACGACGGCGTCGTCGCGGTCACGCATGGCGACCTCATCCGGGCGGCGCTCTGCGCCTTCCTCGATTGTCGCAGCGTCGACGATTTCCGTCTCTTCGAGATCAGCCCCGCCACGGTGACGACGCTCGTCATGTGGAGCGACGGCTGGAAGGTCCTCGGCATGAACGAGGCGATCGCGGCATGAAGCTCGTCGTCTTCGGCCTCACGATTTCGTCGTCCTGGGGCAACGGCCACGCGACGCTCTGGCGCGGCCTGTGCCGGGCGCTCGCCCGCCGCGGCCACAGCGTCGCGTTCTTCGAGCGCGACGTGCCCTATTATGCCGCCGCCCGCGACCTCTTCGAGGTGCCGGGCGGCGAGCTCGTGCTGTACCAGGACTGGGACGACATCCGGCGCAAGGCGAGGCGCATGGTCGCCGAAGCCGATGTCGCGATGGTCACCTCGTTCTGCCCCGACGGCATCGAGGCGACTGGTCTGGTCCTCGACGCGCCGCGCGCCGTGCGGGTGTTCTACGATCTCGATACGCCGGTGACGCTGTCGCGCCTCGATCGCGGCGAGAGCCTCTCCTATGTCGGCCCCCGGGGCCTACGCGATTTCGATCTCGTCCTCAGCTACACCGGCGGGGCCGCCCTCGACCGGCTCAGTGCCAGACTTGGGGCGCGCCGGGTCGCGCCGCTCTACGGGCATGTCGACCCGGAGATCCACCGGCCGATGGCGGCCAGGCCCGATTTCGCTGCCGACCTGTCCTATCTCGGCACGTACGCGGCCGACCGCCAGGCGGCGCTCGAGGCGCTGTTCATCACGCCGGCGCGGCGGCGTCCCGATCGGCGTTTCCTCATCGGGGGCGCCCAGTATCCGGTCGACTTTCCCTGGACGAAGAACATCTTCTTCGTCCGCCACCTGCCGCCGCACGAACACCCGGCCTTCTTCTCGTCCTGCCGCCTGACGCTCAACGTCACCCGGCAGGCGATGGCCGAGATGGGCTGGTGTCCTTCGGGGCGCCTGTTCGAGGCGGCGGCCTGCGGCGCCGCCATGCTGACCGATGCCTGGGAGGGCCTCGACGCCTTCTTCGAGCCTGGCCGCGAGGTCCTCGTGACGGGCTCGGCCGCCGGAACTACCGCGGCGCTCGATCTCAGCGATCGCGAGCTGCGCGAGATCGGCGAGGCCGGGCGCGAGCGCGCGCTGTCCGAGCACACCTCCGACCGCCGCGCCGCGACACTCGAGGCGGAGATCGAGGCGGCGCGCTCCCGGGCCGGCCCCGCGCAAGCTTTGCCGATGGAGGCCTAGATGTGGGGAATCGTGCCGGCGGCCGGCCGTGGCAGCCGCATCCAGCCGCTCGCCTTCTCGAAGGAGCTCCTGCCCGTCGGCAGCCGGCTCGACAAGGGGCTGGAGCGCCCCTGCGCGGTCAGCGAATACCTTGTCGAGCGCATGATCCGCGGCGGCGCCGGCAAGATCTGCTTCGTCATATCGCCGGGCAAATCCGACATCATGGAGTATTACGGCGCCGGCTACGGCGAGGCGAGCATCGCCTATGTGGTGCAGCCGCAGGCGAGCGGGCTGTGCGACGCCATCTTCCGCGCGACGCCGCTGATCGCAGCCGACGAGCCGGTGATCGTCGGCCTGCCGGATACCGTCTGGTTCCCGGAGAGCGCGCTCTGCGAGCTGCCCGACGACGCGCTGTCCTTCCTGCTCTTCCCGGTCGAGCGCCCCGAGTTCTTCGATGCCGTCGTCCTCGACGGAGGGGACAGGGTGCTGGAAATTCAGGTCAAGCAGCAAGACGCCGCCTCGCATTGGATCTGGGGCGCGTTCAAGATGCCGGGCCGCCGCCTGCACGAGCTCGAGCGGCTGTGGCGCGAGCGTCTGTGCCGGGACGAGTACATCGGCACCCTCGTCAACGCCTACTTGGCCGCCGGCGGCGAGGCCTTGGGCGTCAAGGCCGGCGACGCCTATGTCGACGTCGGCACGCTGCATGGCTACCGCGCCGCGATCTCGCTTCTGTCCGACGCGGCGCGGGTCGAGGGCGCCTCGGGGGCGCACGTCGCGCTCGGCTGGCCCGCGGGCCGCGCGCTGGACGGATTGCACGCCGCAAGCAGGGAGTGACGCGATGGATGCGATCGCGACGCTGAGCCGGGACGAGATCAAGCGCCGCGCCGAGGCGCTCGGGCCGTGGTTCCACAACATCGTGCTCGACGGGGTCGCAACCGCGCCGAACCACTTCCTCGGCGACTACCCGGCGGTGAAGTGGAAGGGGTTCTCACAGGCGATCCCGGCCGATCTCTCCGGCAAGACCGTGCTCGACATCGGCTGCAACGGCGGCTTCTACTCGATCGAGATGAAACGGCGCGGGGCGGAGCGCGTCCTCGGCGTCGACTTCGACGACGACTACCTGGCGCAGGCGCGCTTTGCCGCCGACGTCAGCGGGCTCAAGATCGAGTTCCGCAAGCTCTCGGTCTACGACGTCGGCGCCTTGGGCGAGCGCTTCGATGTCGTGCTCTTCATGGGGGTGCTTTATCACCTGCGGCACCCGCTCCTCGCGCTTGACCTCATCCACGCCCATGTCGCGCAGGATCTCCTGGTCTTCCAGTCGATGCAGCGCGGCGCCAAGGCCGTCGACGCGCTGAGGGATAATTACGACTTCTGGCAGACCGAGATGTTCGACCGCCCAGGCTACCCGAAGCTCCATTTCGTCGAGCACCGTTATGCCGACGACCCGACGAACTGGTGGGTGCCGAACCGGGCCTGCGTCGAGGCGATGCTGCGTTCCTCCGGCTTTGCGATCCTGCATCACCCGGAGGACGAGGTTTACGTGTGCCGCCGCGTCGAGGCGCCGGAAGGCGCCGCCGCGGTCTATCCGGCGCGAGGGAGCAGGGAATGATCGAAGCGGCGATGATCTGGAACGAGCCCAACAACAAGTCCCATTGGGACCCCGAGCTCGACCCGGGCTGGAGCCGCTTCGCCGAGACCGCGATCGCCGCCGGGCAGGCGATCCGGGCCGAGAACGCCAGGCTTCCGCGCGTGCTCGGCGGCATGTCGCCGATCGATCCCGCCTTCGTCCGCAACATGGCGGACAAGGGAGTGCTCGACAACGTCGATGCGCTCGCCGTGCACGGCTTCCCGCTCGACTGGAACCTGTGGCAGATCCACGAATGGCCGGCGAAGATCGACGAGATCCGCGCCGTCACCGACCTGCCGATCTGGGTCAGCGAGGTCGGCATCTCGACCTTCGGCGCCGAGGAGATCCAGGTCTGGGGATTGGAACGGACGGCCGAGCTTCTCGTCGGCAAGGCGCCGCGGATCCATTGGTACAGCCTCTATGACCTGCCGCGCGCCTGGGAGGCGACGACCCGGCACCGCGAGGCAGAGGGCTCCTCGTATTACCGGCATTTCTACATGGGCATCCTGCGCGAGGACGGCTCGCCGAAGCCTGCCGCCGACGCCTTCGCCCGGCTGACGCCGGAGCTTGGCATCTGCCAGTGGTTCCACTTCGAGGACCACCGCCTCGACGACGCCGTCGCCTGGATGAAGCGCCTCGGCGTCACCTATTTGCGCACCGGCCTGTCCTGGGCCGACAGCTTCCGCCCGAACGCGCTCGACTGGTTCGACCGCCAGATGGAGGCGCTTTCCGATTTCGACGTGACGGTGACCTTCTGCTTCACGCCGGAGCACCGCGGGATCGCGCCGCATCACACGAGCCCGCCGCTCGTCAAGGAGGAGTTCGCGGAGTTCTGCGCCGCGATGATCCGCCGCTATGCGCCGAGCGCCGGCGCATCGAAGCTGGAGCTGCTGCAGGCGGCGGTATAGACGGGCGGCATGCGGGCGGTCGCAAGGGAACAGCCGCTGAGCGCGCCCGAACGGGCGGCAGCCTTCCTGCGAGCCCTCGCCACCGGCCATCTGATCCGCGCCCGCAGCGTCGCGATGGTCGTCGCCCATCCGGACGACGAGGCGATCGGCGCCGGCGCGCAGCTGCCGCGGCTCAACGGCGTCACCATGATCCACGTCACCGACGGCGCGCCGCGAAAGCCGCACGATGCCGAGAGGCACGGCTTTGCGACCGCCGCTGAGTATGCTTTCGCCCGGACGCGGGAGCTCGAGCGCGTCATGATGCTGGCCGGCATTCCGGTGGCGGACCGGTTCTGCCTCGGTCTCCCCGACCAGGAGGCGGCGCGCCATCTGCCGCGGGTCGCGCGCGCCCTCGTCCGGCTGTTCCTGGAGCGGGCGACCGAGATCGTGCTGACCCATAGCTATGAGGGTGGTCATCCCGACCATGACGCCGCCGCCTTCGCGGTCCATGCCGCGGTCGAGCTGCTGCGGCGCGAGGGCCGCGAGATCGCGATCGTCGAGATGCCCTTCTACCGCGCCGACGGGGACGGCTGGGCGGTGCAGCGCTTCGCGCCGGCGCCCGCCGCCGTCGAGACGGTGCTGGCGCTCGGCGACCGCGACCGCGCCGTGAAACGGCAGATGCTCGCGGCGCATCGCACGCAAGCCGAGATGCTGGCGTTGTTCGGTGTCGAGGCCGAGCGCTTCCGGATCGCGCCGGCATACGACTTCGCGATCCTGCCGAACGACGGCCATCTGCACTACGAGCGCCACGACTGGGGCATGACCGGCGCGCGGTGGATCCCCCTGGTCGAGGCGGCATCGCGCGAGCTCGGGCTGGAGCCAACCTCGTGACGCTCACGATCCTCAGCGTCGCCTATCCGCTGGCGCCGGTCGGCATCGACGCCGGCGGCGGCGCGGAGCAGGTCCTGACCGCGCTCGATCGGGCGCTTGCCGCGGCCGGCCACCGCTCGCTCGTCGTCGCCTGCGCGGGCTCGTCTGCCTTCGGGCAGCTGATCGAGGTTTCGCGCGAAGGCGGGCTCCTCGACCAGGCGGCCCGGGAGCGGGCCTGGGCGCGCCACCGGGCGGCGATCGCGGCTGCGCTCGCCCGCTGGCCGGTCGACCTCGTCCACATGCACGGCATCGATTTCGACGCCTATCTGCCGGCGCCAGGCGTGCCGGTCCTCGCGACGCTGCATCTGCCGCCGAGCTGGTATCCGCCGGAGGCGCTGCGGCCGAAGCGGCCCGACACTTGGCTCAACTGCGTCTCCGCGGCGCAGCACGCGGCCTGTCCTTCGACGCCGAACCTCCTGGCGCCGATCTCAAACGGCGTCGCCGTCGAGGCGCTCGCGGCGCGGCACGCCAAGCGCGGCTTTGCGCTCGTCGTGTGCCGCATCTGCCCGGAGAAGGGCGTGCATCTCGCGATCGAGGCCGCGAGGGCAGCCGGCGTGACGCTGCTCATCGCCGGCGAGGTGTCGGCCTACGAGGCGCACCGGCGCTATTTCGCCGAGGAGGTCGCGCCGCGCCTCGATCGTCGGCGCCGCTTCATCGGGCCGGTCGGCTTTGCCCGCAAGCGCCGCCTCATGACCGCGGCGCGCTGCCTGCTCGTGCCGTCGACGGTTGCGGAAACGAGCTCGCTCGTCGCCCGCGAGGCGCTTGCCTGCGGCACCCCGGTAATCGGCTTCCCGAACGGCGCTCTGCCGGAAACGATCGACCACGGCCGGACGGGGTTCCTCGTCGGCGACGTCGACGAGATGGCGGCGGCGATCCG